>JBJONS010000157.1:0-10123 GCA_046051725.1 Pseudomonadota bacterium
CGAAGTCGCGCTCGGCGGTCGACTGCATCTCGATCTGGTAGGCGCGGCCCTCGTCGTCGACGGCCAGCACGTCGATGATGACGAGCTTGCTGTCGGGCTGCTCGGGCAGCAGCGCGTCGGGCACGCGGGTGAGCTGGGTGAGCGGCGCGGGCCACTGCAGCACCGCGTTGAGCAGCGCGAGCAGGGCCGCGACGCCCTCGGGCTCGCCGAAGAGCTTGCGGAACACGACGTCGGCGCGCGGCGAGACGCCGATGGGCGCGTGGGGGTCGATGGACTGCCGCGGGGGTGGGTGGGCGGTCTCGGTCATGGGGGCTCCGGCGCGGGCGGTGGGGTCTTCTTTGGGGGCGCCGCGCGCGCAGGCATGGCGCGAGGGGGGGGTGGTTGTGCGCGGAGCGCATGCTCCTTTCGTGGCTTCGCGCGGCGCTGCTTTGCGCGGGGCGCGGCGGGGCCGTTGCGCGGCGTTGCGCTCTGTTGGTGCGACGGCGGCGCTGGCGAGCGCCGGCGCTTCGCCGAGCGCGCTGCGCGGGCTGACCTCTATGGTCAGGGTGATTCCCCGGGCCCCCAGGTCCCGCCGCCGCCGCCTGCGCCCGGCCTGCGCGCGCAGCGGGAGCGCGGCGCCGCAGGGAGTAGGATGGCGGCGCATCCCCGGAGACCCCAATGCCCCGCTCTGCCGCCCTGCTGCCCTTGCACCGCGCCCTGCACCTCGCCACCTTCGCCGACCAGCGGCGCATCTCGACCGGCGAGGCCCACGAGCGCCTCGCCGAGGCCGCGCCCCGCCGACCCGCGGGCCGCCTGAGCCGCCGCGCCCTGCTCGGGGGCCTGCTCGCCGGCGCCGGGGTGGGCCTGCTGCCCCGCCCGGCCGGGGCCGCCCCCCGCGCGGGCCTGAGCCCCCGGATCGCCGTGGTGGGCGCCGGTCTCGGCGGGCTGGCCACCGCCTACGAGCTGCAGCGCAAGGGCCTGGGCGCCACGGTTTTTGAGGCCGGCCCGGGCCTCGGCGGCCGCTGCCAGAGCCTGCGCGGCCTCTTCCCCGGCCAGGTGGCCGAGCTGGGCGCCGAGCTCATCGACACCACGCACACGAACATCCGGTCCTATGCCCGCGAGCTCGGCCTGCGCCTCGAGTCCTACGCCGCCGAGCCGGGCGAGCGGCGCTTCTTCGTCGAGGGGCGCCTCGTCGACGAGGCCGAGGTCACCGAGGACTTCCGCGCCCTGGTGCCCGCCCTGCGCGCGGATCTGCGCGCGAGCAGCGGCGCGCCCACCGCCGCGGCCTTCACCGCGGTCGACGAGGCGCTCGACCACACGCCGCTCGACGCCTACCTCGCCGACCGGGGGGCCAGCCGCACCCTGCAGGCGGTCTTCGCCGCGGCCTATGAGCCCGAGTATGGCCGGCCCCTCTCTGAGCAGAGCGCGCTCAACCTGCTGCTGTTCATCCACCCCGACCGCCGCAGCGAGCTGCACGAGTTCGGCGTCTTTAGCGACGAGCGCTACCACATCATCGGCGGCAACGACCAGGTGCGCGACGGCCTCGCCGCGGCGCTGGGGCGGGCCCCGCGCTTTGGGCACCGCCTGACCGCCGCCTGGCGCACCGCCGCCGGGGCCATCCGCCTGCGTTTTGAGACCGGCGGCCCCGCCGTCGAGGAGGAGTTCGACGAGGTCGTCCTCGCCCTGCCCTTCCCCCTCCTGCGCGGGGTCGACCTGCGGGCCAGCTTGGGCCTGCCCGCGGGCAAGCGCGCGGCCATCGACGGCCTGCGTTTTGGCACCAACAGCAAGGTGATGGTCGGCTTTGATGGCCGGCCCTGGCAGGCGCTCGGCAGCGACGGCGGGGTCTACGGCGCCCCGGCCGACGGCCTGTCCAACGTCTGGGAGACCAACGGCCCGAGCAGCGACGGGCGGACCTCGATCTTGACCGACTTCTCGGGCGGGGCGCGCGGGGCGGCGGTCGACGACGCGGCGCCGCGGGCCGGCGCCGAGGCCTGGCTGCGGGCGCTCGAGGGTCCGCTGCCGGGCGTGCCCGCGCGGGCGACCCGGACGGCGGGCGGCGGCCTGCGGGTGGCGGCGCGCAACTGGGCGCGGGCCCCGCTGGCCCAAGGCAGCTACCCCAGCCAGCACCCGGGCTACTTCACCACGATCGCCGGCTGGGAGGGCACATCCGTCGACAACCTGCACTTCGCGGGTGACCAGGCCGACAGCTTCTACAGCTGGCAGGGCTACATGGAGGGGGCGGTGACCAGCGGGATCGACGCCGCCGACGCCATTTGGCGCCGGGTGCGCTGAGCGGCGGGCCCGCCGCGGGGGCCGGCCTCAGCCCCCGTCGCGCAGCATGCGCTGGGGGGCGTCGTCGAGGTCGTCGAACTGCCCCTCGTGCACCGCGCGGATGAACAGGACCGCGAAGGCGGCGCCGAGCACCAACGCGATGGGCAGCAGCAGAAAGACGATGTTCACTTGGCCGCCTCGGCCGCGGGGCCGCGGCGCGCGGTGGGGGTGGCGCGGGCCAAGGCGGGCGGGGCGTGTACCCGCACCTCGCGCTCGACCGCCAGCGAGCCGAGCACGACCATCGCGCTCGACGCGGGCATGAGCAGGGCGGCGATGAGCGGGTTGATGAGGCCCGCCGCCGCCGCGCTCACCGCGAGGCTGTTGTAGACGAGCGAGCGCACGAGGTTCCGGCGCAGCACCCGGTGGGCCGCCCGGCTGGCCCGCAGGCCGGCCTCGACCGGCCCGAGCGCGCCGACCGCGACCACCGCGTCCGCCACCAGCACGCTGCTCGCCGCGCCGCTGCCCATGGCCACGCCGACGTGGGCCGCCGCCAGGGCCGGACCGTCGTTGAGGCCGTCGCCGACGAACAGCACCCTGTGGCCGGCCGCCTGCAGCGCCGCGACGTGGGCGGCCTTGGCCTCGGGGCCGACCCCCGCCGCCACGGCGGTGATGCCCGCCTCGGCGGCGATGTGCTCGGCCACCGCCGCGTGATCGCCGGTCAGCAGCTGCACCTCGAGGCCCAGCGCCCGCAGGCCGGCCACCGCGCGGGCGGCGTCGGGGCGCAGGCGGTCGGCCAGCCGCAGCCGCCCGACCAGCCGCTCGCCGCCCGGGTCGAGGGCGAGCAGCGCCACCCAGCCCGGCCCGTCGCCGCGCAGGCGGTAGGCCCGGCCGTCGACCCAGCCGCGGATCCCCTCGCCGGCCGCCTCGACGATGCTCAGGCCTGCGGGGATCGGGATGCCCCGCAGCACGGCCTCTTCGACGATGGCGCGGGCGACGGGGTGGATGCTGCCCCGCTCGACGCCCGCCGCGATGCGCAGCACCTCGTCGGTGGCCTCGACCACGACCGGGCGGCCGCCGGTGATGGTGCCCGTCTTGTCGAGCACCACCGTGTCGACCTCGCCCATGCGCAGCAAGCTCTCGCCGTTGCGCAGCAGCAGGCCCCGCCGGGCCGCGGCCCCGAGCCCCGCCGCCACCGCCAGCGGCCGGGCCAGCGACAGCGCGCAGGGGCAGGCCACCACCAGCACGGCGATCGTCGCCTGCAGGGCGGCGTCTCCGCCGCGGGCCCAGCCCCAGCCCGCCGCGGTCAGGCTGGCCACGACCAGGGTCACGGCGGTAAAACCCGGCGCGGCCCGGTCGATCAGATCGCGGGTCAGCGGCTTGTCGCCCGCCTCAGACAGGCCGCGGGCCATGCGCCGCAGCAGGCTGTCTTCGGCGGCGACCTCGGCCTGCACCACCAGCCGGCCGCGCAGCAGCACCGCCCCGGTGACCACCTTGTCGCCCGGGCCCACCGGCACGGGCTCGGCCTCGCCGGTGAGCAGCGCGAGCTGCAGCTCACCCTGGCCGTCGACCACCACGCCGTCGGCGCCGACCTCTTCGCCGGCCGCCACCTCGACCCGCTCGCCCGGGCGCAGGGCCTCGAGGGGCACCTCTTCGACCACGCCGCCCTGCACCCGCCGGACCACCCGGGGGGCCTTGGCCGCCAGCGCGTTGGCCGCCTCGACCGCGTGCCGGCGGCCCCGCTGCTCGAGCAGCCGCCCGACCAACAAAAAGGCCACCAGCATGGTCAGCGAGTCAAGGTAGCCGTCTTGGCCCACCACCGCGCCATAGACGCCGTGGGCGAAGGCCACGAGCACGCCGATCGATACGGGCAGGTCCATGTGCAGGGTGCGGGCGCGCAGGCCGGCGAGGGCGCCCAGGTAGAAGGGCACGGCGGACCACAGCGCCACCGGCGCGCTGATCACCAGGATGATCCACCGAAACAGCGTGGCATAGCTCTCATCCATGCCCGAGAACCAGCCGAGGTAGAGGCTGATCGACAGCAGCATGACGTTGGCCACGCCAAAGAAGGCCACACCGAGCCGCAGCAGCAGGTCGCGGTCCGGCGCCTCGGCGGCGCTCAGGGCCACCGGCCGGTAGCCGACGCTGGCCACCGGCTTGAGGATGGTGTCGAGGTTCGTACGGGTCGGGTCAAAGCGCATGCTGACCTTGCCTGACCCATACGACACCTGGGCTTCGTGGACACCGTCGGCCCGCAGCATCAGCTGCTCGGTGACCCAGACGCAGCTCGCGCAGTGCAGGCCGTCGAGGCGCAGCGTGGCCTCGACCGTGCCATCGGCGGCCGGCACCACCGGCACGCTGTCCCAGCCGCGCACGACGACGCCGCTCGGGCGGTCGGGGGTGGCCTCGCGCTCGGCGTAGTACTGATCGAGGCCGGCGCCGCGGATGATCGCCGCGGCGGTCTCGCAGCCGCTGCAGCAGTAGGCCGAGGGCTGCCCGGCGGCCTCCATCGGGGTGCCGCAGTGGGCGCAGGGGATCGAGGCCGGGCGGGCCGCCGGCGGGCGCGGCGCCGGCATCTCAGCGCCGCTCGGTCGTGTAGGACTCGACGATCGGGTTCGGCGAGCGGTTGGACAGATAGACGATGAGGCCGTTGGCGGTGAAGGCCATGCCGAAGAAGACGACCAGCAGGCCAATCATGAGGGCTTTACCGGCGCGGGCGTCGGTGGCGCGCTGGGCGTCGGCGGCGCTGGTGGGGGCGGAGGGGCTGCGCATGGGGGGCTCCAAGGCGCGGCCGCCGGCGCCGAGGCGCGCGGCGGCGTGGGGTGAACGGGGGGTTGGACGGGGCCCGAGGGCCCCCGCGGCTCAGAGGCCGCCGCCCTTGCTGTGGACGAAGGCAGAGACCTGAGCCACCTTCTCGGGCCCGAGGATCGGGCCCCAGGCGAGCATGCCCTTGGCCGGCACGCCCTCGGTCACGGTCTTGTTGATGTCGGCGAGACCGCCGCCATGGATCCAGGTGCCGTCGGTCAGGTCGGGCCCGATGCCCCCCTTGAGCGCCGGGCCATGGCAGCCGATGCAATTGCTCGTGTAGATGGCCTGACCCGACGCGATCGCCTCGGGCGTCGCGGCCTTGGCCATCGCCTGCTCGGCGGTCGGCCTGGGCCACTGCACCTCGGCCAGCGCCACCTCTTCGGCGTACATCTTGGCCTGGCTCGTGTCCTCGATGACGTGGAACCACACGAGGTAGCCCCCCGCCCAGGCGATGCACCCGTAGAAGAGACCCAGCCACCAGCGCGGCAGCCGGTTGTCATACTCGTCGATGCCGTCGGCTTCGTCAGCGTGACCGAGGACGACGTCCTCTTTGTACGTGCTCATGCGTCACCTCGAGACGGGAGGCTGTCGTCGAGCGGCATGCCCGCCGCCGCCTCCATCAGCTTGCGGTTGAAGGGGGCCCAGGCCCAGATCGCCCAGCCCACGAAGGTCGAGAGGAAGAAGATGGTCATGACGCCCATCAGCCAGCCCTGGGTCAGGCCGTCCTTGGCCGCTTCAATGAGGGGGTTCATCGCCGCCTCACTGCGCCGCGGGGGCGGCCGCTGCGGGGCCCCCCGCTGCGTCGCGGGCGGCGAGGGCGGCCTTGCCGTCGGTGCCCAGGCGCTGCAGGTAGGCGATCAGCGCGATGATCTCTTTGTCGGGCTCGGTCTGGATGCCCGCCTTGGCCAGGTCGGCGACGATCGCGCCGGCCTGCTGGTCGATCGACGGCCCGACGTCGGCCTGGTCGGCCGCGCTGTAGGGCACCCCGAGCGTCGAGAGGGCGGTGATGCTCGCCTGCACGTCGGCCTTGGTGTAGGTGTCCTCGTGCAGCCACGAGTAGGGGGGCATGATGCTGCCCGGCGAGGTCGCGCGGGGGTCGCGCATGTGCTCGAAGTGCCAGGCGTTGGGGTACTTGCCGCCGACCCGGTGCACGTCGGGGCCGATGCGCCGCGAGCCGAGCAAGAAGGGCCGGTCGAACGCGTACTCACCGGCGCGGGACCAAGTGCCGTAGCGCAGGGTCTCGGCCCGGAAGGGGCGGATCATCTGGCTGTGGCACTGGACGCAGCCCTCGCGGCTGTAGATGTCGCGTCCAGCGACCTCAAGCGGGGTGTAGGGCTTGACGTCCTCGAGGACCTCGGGGCCCGCGGCGATCGAGTACATCGGGACGATCTCGACGATGCCGCCGATGGAGATCCCCACCGTGGTGACCACGGCGAAGAGACCGGCGCGACCCTCAAGCAGCTTGCGGTGCCAAGAGTCTTCGGGGCGGCCCGAGGGAGAGGTGGAGTCGTGGGTGCTCATGTCGGCCTCAGAGGCAGAGGTGGGCCAGGAGAGGGGGGAGGGCCAGGCGGCGGGCCGGCGCAGGCAGGGGTCTGTCCGCGCCGGGACCGCTCACTTCGCCAGGGCCGGGGTCGGGGCGCGCTCGGCCGAGCCGGCGGTCTGGATGGTGCGGGCCACGTTGTAGAGCATGACCAGCAGGCCGCTGAGGTACATCAGGCCGCCGACCAGGCGAATCCAGTAGAAGGGCATCAGCTGCAGCACGGTGTCCATGAAGTTGCCGTACTGGAGCTGGCCGCCCTCATCCACCGCCCGCCACATCAGGCCCTGGGTGATGCCCGAGGCCCACATCGCGACGATGTAGAAGACGATGCCGACGGTCGCGAGCCAGAAGTGCGCCGTGGCCAGCGAGACGCTGTGCAGCGTGGTCTTCCAGACCTTGGGGATGACGTAGTAGAAGCAGGCGAAGGCGGCCATGCCCACCCAGCCGAGCGCCCCGCCGTGCACGTGCCCGATGGTCCAGTCGGTGTAGTGGGACAGCGAGTTCACCGCCCGGATCGACATCATCGGACCCTCAAAGGTGCTCATGCCATAGAAGCTGACGCCGACCGCCCAGAACTTCACGATCGGGTCGGTCCGCAGGCGGTCCCAGGCGCCGCGCAGGGTCAGCAGGCCGTTGAGCATGCCACCCCAGGACGGTGCGATGAGCATGATCGAGAAGACCATGCCGAGGGTCTGGGCCCAGTCGGGCAGGCCCGACCAGAGCAGGTGGTGGGGGCCCGCCCAGATGTAGATGAAGACCAGCGCCCAGAAGTGGATGATCGACAGGCGGTACGAGAAGACCGGCCGGTTCACCGACTTGGGCAGGAAGTAGTACATGATGCCGAGGATCGGCGTGGTCAGCAAGAACCCGACCGCGTTGTGGCCGTACCACCACTGCACCAGCGCGTCGGTCATGCCGGCGTAGATGGGGTAGCTGCGGGTGAGCGTGGCGGGCAGCGCGAGGTTGTTGACGATGTGCAGCACGGCGATGGTGATGACCATCGACATGTAGAACCAGATCGCCACGTACATGTGCTTGACCTTTCGGGTCAGCACCGTGCCGAAGAAGTTGACCGCGAAGACCACCCAGATCAGCGTGATGGCGATGTCGATCGGCCACACCAGCTCGGCGTACTCATGGGTCTGGGTGAAGCCCAGCGGCAGCGTGATGGCCGCGCTGACGATGATGGCCTGCCAGCCCCAGAAGTGGATCTGAGAGAGGACCGGGCTCCACATCGGCGTCTTCGTCAGGCGCGGCAGGCTGTAGTAGATGGCCGCGAAGATGAAGTTGCCGGTGAAGGCGAAGATGACGGCGTTGGTGTGCAGCGGCCGCAGGCGGCCGAACGTCGTCCACGGCAGGTCGAGGTTCGCCGGCCAGAACGCGAGCTGCAGGGCGAGGATGACGCCCACGAGCATGCCGACGAGGCCAAAGACCAGCGACGCGAGGATGAACTTCTTGACCATGGCGTCATCGGTGTCAAACGACATGGCGTTCGACCCCCCGGGCGCCAGGCCGCTGTCGTGCGCGGATTGCAGTGAAGACACGGGTACGACCTCCCAGGCCCGGCCTTGGCACGTTCCGTGCCAACCCGCGTGATGAAGCCCAGTCACGTCAATCCCATCGATAGCCCCCGGGGGGGCAGCCCGATCTGCGGCTGGCCGGTGGCTTTTGGCACACCCCCAGGGGGCCAACCCGCACGGGCCGGGCCGCGGGCGGGCGGTCCCGCCCGCGCCTGGGGGGCGCTGCGCGGGGCGCGGGGCACACGACTTTCGGAGTATTCCGACTCCCGCCACCAAGGCGCCGGCGGGAGGCGGGCCCTGGCACACGCCTTGCCAAGGGCCAAGCTGGAGGTCCAGTGCGTCCACTCCTCGCGCAGGCCGGGCAAGCGCCCACCGGCCACCCTGATGACCCCCGGCCGTCGCCCGACGAGGCCGCGCTGTCTGCCCTCCACCAGAACCTCGCCGACGTCACGCGCGGGCGGCGCGCCGAGCTCGTCGGCCTCACCGTGGCCGTCCCCGGCGATCCCGAGGCCCTGCGCGAGCGCCTGCGCGCCCGGCTCGCGGCGCTCGGCTACCCGGCCCTGAACCTGCGCCTCGTGCACAGCGCCGGCGGGCTCGTGCTCGTCGCGGCCGAGTTCGTGCGCCTCAGCCCCCAAGGCGGCGAGGGCGCGGGCGGGGAGGGCGCCTGATGGACCCGGCCCTGCCCCTCATGACGCTGGTCGCCGCGGCGCCGCTGGCCGGCGCGGTCGGCGCGGCGGCGCTCTCGGGCCTCATCGGCAGCCCCCACTGCGTGGGCATGTGCGGGGGCTTTGCCTGCGCGGCGGGCGGCGCCCAAGGCTTCGCCGCCTGGACGCTGGGCCGCCTGCTGACCTACAGCGCGCTCGGGGCGGCGGTCGGCGCGCTCGGGGCGCACCTGCCCGGTCCCGGGTGGCTCGGCACGGCGGTCGCCGGCGTCACCCTGCTGGTGCTCAGCCTGCAGCTCGGCGGGCTGCTGCCGGCGCTGCCCGCGGGCGGGCCGCTCGGGCGCCTCGGCGCGGCGGCGGCGGCCTTGCTGCGCCGGCCGGGCGGGGCGGCCCGGCTCGGCTTTGGCGCGCTGACCGGCCTTCTGCCCTGTGGGCTGGTCTGGGCGGCGCTCTCGGCCCCGCTGGCGGCCGGCGGCGCCGCGGGCGGCGCGCTGAGCATGTTCGCCTTTGGCCTCGGCACGACGCCGGCGCTGGCGCTGGTGGCCGGCGGGGTGCAGCGGCTCGCGGTCCGCAGCCCGGCGCACCGGCGCGCGCTCGCCCTGGGCGTGCTGCTGCTCGGGGCGCTCAGCCTCGGCGGCCGGGCCGCGCTGGCCCAGCCCTGAGCGCCGCTGGGCCATCACCGTCACGATCAGTCGCTGCGCTCACTTCTCACGAACCCGCCGGGCTTTCCCCGGCGCCAACCCCGCCGGCCCGGCCGGCACCTGGAGAGCCCATGACCACCGAGAGCCCCCTCTTCGCCAGCGTGCTCGTCCCCACCGACTTCTCGGACGCCTCGCTGCACGCGCTGGCGCTGGGCCTGCGGCTGGTGCGCCCCGGCGGCCAGATCACCCTGCTGCACGTCGGTGTCGTGCCCCACCTCATCGCGTCCGAGTACGGCTTCGCCGGGGCCAGCGGGCCCCTGTTCGCCCAGCTCAGCGCCGAGGTCAACAAAGAGCAGCTGTCGAAGCTGCAGCAGCTCGCCGAGGACCACCTGCCCGCCGGGATCAGCCGCACCCTCCTCGTGCGCGAGGGCTACGCCCCCGACGAGATCGTGGCCGAGGTCAAGGCCAACGCCCACGATCTGGTGGTGATGGGCACGCTCGGCCGCACCGGCCTGCAGCGGGCGCTGCTGGGCTCGGTGACCGAGCGCGTGGTCCGCACCTGCACGGTTCCGGTGATCTGCACCCACTGAACTCCACGGGTGGGATAGGGTTGGGCGCCCCGGCGGCCCCTGGCCGCCGGCCCCCGCCCTGCGCGCTCGGGCGGTCGCCCTCGGTCGCTGCGCGACCCGGCCTGCGGCCGGCGCT
>JBJONS010000158.1:0-11389 GCA_046051725.1 Pseudomonadota bacterium
AAGATCCGCGACGCCCTGCGCGACCTCGCGCCGCGCATCGAGCTGCCTGAGGCCCTGCGCCTCGCCGCGCTCCAGCCGAGGGATCGCCGGATGGCGCTCGGGTGAGCGGCGCCCACGCAGACGGCGGGGGGACCGAGCTCGGCGCCGCCCGCGAACAGCGTCGAGCAGAGGCCGGGGGTGATGGCGTAGCGGGCCACCGACAGGCCCGGGCCGACGCCGGGACCGGCCACGGCGTCGAGCGGGAGGCAGCCCACGCGCAGGTCCAGCCCGAACTGCTCGGCGGCGATGCGCTTCACCCCGCACAGGACGGGCAGCGCTTCGCGGGCCTCGGCGGGCGGGAGCGCGAAGGTGGCGCCATCGCCGCCAAAGACGAAGGGGTAGTCGAGCGAGCCGAGCTCGTTCTTGAGCGCGGCGATCCCCATCGCGCCGACCTGGTTGACCTCTCGGTACCGGCCGGCCTCGATCGCCGCGGTCGAGCCGCGGACGTCGGTGATGATCACCACCCAATCTGGGGAGAGCGGACGGTACTGGGCGGGGTCCACACAGGCGGCGAAGTCGAGGAGCGGCGGCAGCGCGCGGTAGGCGCCGAGATCGGTCACCCAGCCGTCTTCGTGGGCGCCGCTCACCCCAGCGCCATCATGCGATCCATCGGCTGGAGCGCGGCGAGGCGCAGGGCCTCGGGCATCTCGATGCGCGGCGCGAGGTCGCGCAGGGCGTCGCGGATCTTCTCGAGCGTGTTGCGCCGCATGTGCGGGCACTCGTTGCAGGCGCAGGTCTCGTCCATGCCGGGCAGGGGCAGGAAGGTGCGCTGCGGCGCCGCCTTCTGCATCTGGTGCAAGATCCCCGGCTCGGTGCCGACGATGAAGGTGTCGGCGTCGGGCGTGGTGGTCGCGTAGGTCAGCAGCGAGCTGGTGCTGCCGATGTGATCGGCGTGCTGCAGCAGCTGCGGCTCACACTCGGGGTGGCAGATGACCTTGGCCGCCGGGTAGCGGACCTTGAGCTGGATGAGCTTCTGCTCAGAGAAGGTCTCGTGCACGATGCAGGAGCCGGGCCAGAGCTCCATGTCGCGGCCGGTCTGCTGCACGAGGTAGCGGCCGAGGTTCTTGTCGGGGCAGAACAAGATCTTCTGGTCTGGCGGCAGGCTCTCGATGACCCGCACCGCGTTGCTGCTCGTGCAGATGATGTCGGACACCGCCTTCACGCCCGCCGAGCAGTTGATGTAGCTGACCAGGGCCGCGCCGGGGTGCGCCGCCTTCCAGGCCGCGACCCGCGCGGCGGGGGCGGCGTCGGCCAGCGAGCAGCCGGCCTTCATGTCGGGCACGATGACGATCCGGCCCGGGTTCAAGATCTTGGCCGTCTCGGCCATAAAGTGCACGCCGCAGAACAGGATCACCTCGGCGTCGGTGTCCCGCGCCGCCCGGGCCAGCTGCAGCGAGTCGCCGATGTGATCGGCCAGATCTTGGATGTCGGGCTCTTGGTAGTAGTGCGCGAGGATCACCGCCTTGCGGCTGCGGCGCAGCGCGTCGATCTCGTCGAGGATGTCGAGGTGCGTGGGCGCGGCGGTCGAGAGGGGCGCGGTCGTGGACAAGGTGCCTCCAGAGCGGGCGCCCTAACGCGGGCCCGCCCGGCGCCGCCCACCTTCGAGAGCGCACCAGGCTTGCCCTTGGCAGGTCAAGTCAGATAGGCTCGGCCGGTCCCTGTTCCACGGCGGTTGGATCCACGGCGCGCCCTCGGGGCCGCGGCCGCTCCTCCCCCGCCCGCCGGCCCGCGAGGCCACCGCACCGCGCCCCGAGGCCCTCATGCTCCGCCGCTCCGCCGGTCCGCACGGCGCGCTCCGCCGCACCGCCGCCGCGCTCGCGCTCTGCCTCGCCGCCGCGGGCTGCGCGCACCGGGGCCTCAACCTGCCGGGCCCGACCGACCGCATGGGCCACGACCCCGCCGCGCCGGGCCCCCAGGTCGCCAAGAAGGCCTCGCCCAAGGCCCAGCCGCGCCGCGCCGAGCGCCGGCAGGCCAGCGCCGCCGGCGACCGGGTCGCGGTGGCGGCCGGCGAGCTGGTCGGCATGAACCCGCTCATCGTCAACGGCGAGAAGCACCGCTACGACTGCTCGGGCTTCGTCATCGCCGCCTACGCCGGCGCCGGCCTGCCGCTGCGCGGCTCGACCCGCGACATGTACGAGAAGGCCGAGGCCTGGGGCCTGCTGCACGAGGGCCGCACCGCCAAGCCCGGCGAGGTCGTCTTCTTCGACAACACCTACGACCGCAACCACAACCGGCGCCGCGACGACGACCTGTCGCACATCGCGATCGTCGAGCGCGTGCTGCCCGACGGCACCATGACCCTGGTGCACCTCGGCAGCGACGGCGTGGTCCGCATCGCGATGAACCTCAAGCACCCCGACGTGCGCGTCAACGACGCCGGCGAGGTCATCAACAGCTACATCCGGCCGTCGCGCGACGCGAAGACCGGGCCGGTGCTCACCGGCGCGCTGTTCCGTGGCTTCGCGCCCCTCTACGACCTGCCCCAGGGCGAAGACGACACCGGCGCGGTCTCCGACCTGCGCTGAGCCGCCCGCCGCCCGCCCTCCGCCGCCCTCCGCGGTGCGCAGCGGTGCTCAGCGGGGCGCGGCCGCCCGCTGCCCGGTGCGCGCGTCGACCGCCCCGCGCAGGGGCAGCGCGGCGTCATCTGGGGCCGGCGCGGCCCGCAGCGCGATCAGGGCGCCGGCGGCCACCAGCCCCAGCGCCACCGCGAGGCCGATGCGCAGGCGCGCGGCCCGCGGATCGAGCGCCGTGGCCGGATAGGGCGCCGGCGCCGCCAGAGGTTCGTCGTCCATGCGCGCCCTCGCCCCGCTGTCCACGCTGCTGCTCGCCGGGAACGCCGCGCTGCTGCTGTGGATCGGCGCGCTGGCGGCCACCGGCGCGCTGTCGGGGGATACCCTGCCGCCCCCTCCGCCGCCGCCGGCCGCTGCCCCCAGGCCCGCGCCCGCCGCCGACCCGGGGGCGCACCTGCCGCTCGGCGGCATGCCCGGCGGCCCCACCGCGCCCCACGACGCCTGTGAACGCCTCGAGGGCTTCTTGCTCCAGCTCAACGCCCAGCTGGGCGCGGCGGGCAGGCCGGCGCCGCGCGCGCCGCCCGCGCTGCGCCAGCTCCGCGCGACCGGGCGCTGCGCGGTGGGCGAGCCGGCGGTGGCCGCGGTGCTGTTCGCCTACGGCGACGCGCTGCGGGCGGCGGGCCTGCCGCTCATCGGCCCGCTGACCGGGGGAAGCGGCGGCGCCCACAAGACGCTGCGCGTCGAGCGGCGGGCCCCGGCGCCCTGAGCCCGCCGGGGCGCAGGCAGCGCGGCGGCCGACCGCCGGCTGGCGCCCGGTCCGGCCGACCGCTCAGGCGGGCTCGGCCCGATCCAGCGCGAGGCTCTCGAGGGCGGCGGCGATCCGGCGCGCGCGGTGCGCGGCCGGCGCCGGGTCGATCCGCACCACCGCGGCGCCGGGGCAGAGCGCGCCGATGCGCGCGGCCTCGGCCGGCGGGGCGGCGCCGTCGACCAAGATCAGCCCCGGGCGCTCCCCGCCCGGGCGCAGGGCCTCGGCGAGCGCGGCGCCGATCGAGAGCGCCCGCGCCCCTGCCGGGAGCCCGACGGCCCCCGCCGGGAAGTCGACCGCCCAGACCTCGGCGTTCGGCCGGCTCTGGGGCCCGACGGCGGGCAGCCAGAGGGTCGCGGCGAAGCCGAGCCCCTCGACGCTGTCGACGCTCAGCGCCCCGCCGACGGCGGCGGCGAGCCCACGGGTGACCGCGAGGCCGAGGCCCGAGCCGCCCGCGTCGGCGCGGGTGGTCAGGAAGGGGGCGCCGAGGCGCGCGAGCAGCGCCGCGCCGACCCCCGGGCCGTCGTCCTTGACCGCCAGCGCGACCCAGCGGCCCGGGGCCAGGTCCGGCTGACCGGGCAGCGGACAGGGCTGCACGCAGTCGACCACCGAGACCTCGACGGCGATGGACCCGCCCTCGGGCACGGCGAGGATGGCGTTCTTGAGCAGGTTCAGCACCGCCCGCTCCAGCGCGGTCTCGGTCAGCGGCAGCATCGCGGCGGGCAGCGCGGCCGGGCGCAGCAGCCGCCGGCACCCCATCAGCAGCGTGGCGTCCCCACAGGCGGCGAGCACGGCCGGCGCCAGGGCCGCCGGCGGCGTGTCGGACCGCGGGCGGCCGAGCGCGCGCAGCTCGTGGAGCAGGCGCTCGGCGCGGGTCGCGGCCTGGGCGACCTCTCCGCACAGCGAGACGGCCTCGAGGTCGGCGGCGCAGCGCTCGGCCAGCTCGTCGGCGCCGGCGTGGACGACCTGCAGCAGGTTGGCGACGTCGTGGGCCAGCCCGGCGGCGGCCAGCGCGCGGCTCGGGCGCCCGGCCCGGCGCAGGCGCTCGTGGGCGGCCCTCACCTGGTCGAGCAGCAGCGCGAGGCCGGCCTCGGCTTCGGCCGGGGGAGCGCCGGCGTCGACCCAGGCCAGGGCGAGGCTGTGCTCCCCATCCACCGGCAGCGCGTGGGCCCGCAGGCCGTCGACCACCGGGAGCCCGCCGTCGATCATCGCGCCGCGGATCGCCTGGGCCAGCGGGTTGCGGCCGTCGCAGGCGGTGCACAGGCCGGCGAGGCCCGCGTAGCTGCCCCCGCTGCTCAGCACGGCGCGGCGGCTGGGGCCCCCGTCGGCGTTGGCGGCGATCTCGCAGAGGATGATGTCCTCACCGCCGATCAGGGACTGTGCGGCGGCGAAGGCGCGGTCGGCGACCTCGGCCTCGTCCTGGGCCGCGTTGATCCCGATGAGCTCCGCGGCGAACCGGGACAAGGCCGAGGGGCGGGTCGCGCGGCCCGCGACGGTCGGGGCGAGGAGGGGGGGGCTCAACATCGGGACCGCTCCGGTGGGTTCCTGCCGACTCTATTGACCCGCGCGCCCCGCGCTGCGCGGTCGGCGGGCCTCGACACCCCCTCCAGTACGGACAAGCACCGACCTCCGCACAGCCCCCGCGCCGCTCCTCCGGTGAAGCCCGCGACACCCAGGCCCAGCCCGCAGGGCCGGCCGGGGCCCCGGGGCGCTCAGGCCAGCCCGACCAGCTGCCGGCTGACCGCCTCGAGCCGCGCGGCGGCGGCCTCGTCGTGGGCGTGCGGGTTGGGCGAGCGCAGCGGCCAGCCGCCCGCGTTGGCCGCCTTGTCGCGGTACAGGCCGCGCTGGCTGAAGAAGGCGCCGGGGTGGGCCTCGACCTCGGGCGCCAGCAGGGCGTAGAGGGTGGTCTGGGCGCCCTCCCACGGCTCGATCATGCCGGCGAGGCGCAAAAAGGGCCGCGCGACGGTGTCTTGCACCCAGACCGGCATGAACGAGCCGACGAGGTTGGTGCGCACCCAGCCGGGGTGGACGCTGACCGCGGTCACACCGCTGCCCTCGAGGCGCCGGGCGAGGGCCGAGGCGTGCAGCAGGTTGGCCAGCTTGGACTGGGCGTAGGCCGCCCACCCGTCGTAGGGGCGCCGCTCGAAGTGCAGGTCGTCGAAGTCAATGCGGCCCTCGCGGCCCTGGGCCTTGTCGTGAAAGCAGCTCGACAGGTTCACCACCCGCGACGGGGCGCCGGCGCGCAGGGCCGGCAGCAGCAGCTCGGTGAGCAAGAAGTGGCCGAGGTGGTTGGTGCCGAGCTGGGTCTCGAAGCCATCGGCGGTCTTGCCCTGGGGCGTGTTCATCACCCCGGCGTTGTTGACCAGGCCGCGCAGGGCCGGGTGCCGGGCGATCACGCGCGCGGCGAAGGCCCGGACCGAGGCGAGCTGGCCGAGATCGAGGGCCTCGACCTCGACCACGCCGGGCAGGCCCGCGGCCCGCATGGCCGCCTGGGCCTTCTCGCCCTCGGCGGGGCGGCGGCAGGCCAGCACCACCGTCGCGCCCTGGGTGGCGAGCTGGCGCACGGTGACCAGCCCGATGCCCGAGTTGCCCCCGGTGACCACGTAGACCTGCCCGCGCAGGTCGGTCTGGAGGAGGGCGGGCGGGCAGAGCAGGGGGGAGGGCATGGGGACCTCGCAGTCGACAAGGGAGGGCGGTCGCCCCAATAAGCGACCGATGGTCACCTAATAGGCGACCGCTGGTCACCCGTCAAGGGGCGGAGTAGGCGCAGCCCATGGACACGCCCTTCCTCCGCGCCCGCTCTGCCGAAGAGAAGGGCGAGCGCCGCGCCCACCTGCTCGCCACGGCCAAGGCCGCCCTCGCCGCGGGCACCCCGCTCGCCGCGCTCAGCCTCAGCGAATTGGCCCGCCAGGCCGGCATGGCCAAGGCCAACGTCTACCGGTACTTCGCGTCCCGCGAGGCGCTGCTGCTCGCGCTGCTCTGGGCCGAGTGGGCGCCGGTCGAGGCGGCCCTGCTCGGCCCGCCGCCGCCCGCCGGGCCGCTGCGCCCCGACCAGCTCGCCGCCCAGCTGACCCGGCTGCTCACCGACGCGCCGCTGCTCTGCGCCCTCATCACCGCCCTGCCCTCGGTGCTCGAGCAGAACCTGAGCGCCGAGGCCGTGGCCCACTTCAAGCGCCAGACCCTCGACAGCATGCAGGCGGTCGGCGCCGCCCTGCACGCCGCCTGCCCCGCGCTCAGCGCCGAGGCGCACGGCCAGCTGCTGCACGACGCGCTGGCCCTCGTCGCCGGCCTCTACCCCTTCGCCCACCCGGCCCCGGCGGCGGCGGCGGCGATGGCCGACCCGGCCTTCGCCCCCCTGCGGCGCGACTTCGAGGCCGACCTGCTGCGCTTCTTGCGCGCGCTGGCGACCCAGGCGGCGGCGGGACCGGGGGCCTGAGGGGGCGGCAGGTGGTGGGGGGACGGGTGGGGAGGGGCGGACGGGGGCGGATGGGGGCGGCTGGACCGCCGCGCGCCGCACCCAGGTGCCCTCCGCGTGCTTCGAGATCCCGCGCCAGCGCGGGCACGCGGCCGCTCGCCATGCGTCCGCCCGGCGAGGGCCACGCAGACCTGTCCCTTTGCGTCGGGGCACCGGCAGGGATGTGGAGGTGGACCTGTAGATCGGGCAGGGGCTGGGACGCATGGGACGAGGGTGTCCCGCTGCCCGCGCTCCCCGCCTGACGGGACGGGAACTGCTCGGCTGCGCTGTGGTAGGCTCCCGCCGTCAGGGCCGGAGTGCGCCGGAGAGCAGGAGACGCGAGCATGTGCGAGCGAGCGCGGGCAAGCCGGGGTGCGACGCGGGGTGCCGCGCAGTGAGCCCCGCGCCGAAGATTCTCACGTTCCTCAGCCACTACGTCCGCACGGGGCGGGTGCTCGACCTTGAGGAATGCCTGCGCGAGAGCCCGCTGGCCCGCGCAGCGATCAACGCGCTGGGGAGCGACGCGAGCACCCTGCTCGGAAGCGCTGCCCGCCGCGGCGATGCCGCTTGCTGCCGGGTGCTGCTCGAACATGGCGCCATCCCCGCGGGGGTCCCCGGGCAAGGCCGTACGCCCCTGGAGCTCGCCGAGGAGGGCGGGAACCCCGAGGTTGTCGGCCTGATCGAGCGGGCGCTGAGGCCCGCCCCACCGCCGCCGGCGGAGCTGCCCGCGCTGCTCGAGCTCGAATTCGACTTCCCAGCGGGCTTCGAGCTCGGTCCGATCACAGAGGAGGCGCCGATCGAGGTCCACGCGCCGCCACCGGCGGTGTGGGCGGAGCTTCGAGAGCGGAGCCAGAGGATCAACCAATCCGCGCCCGTCGAGGCCGACCTCGAGCTGGCGTTGGAAGACCTCTCCTTCGAGGTGCCCGCCGAGCTCCGGATCAGGGGGCTCCCCCAAGAGGTGGCCGAGCGCCTCCGGTCGGTCGTCACCGCCTGCTTGGTCGAGGGGCGGGTTCGCCGGGCCGCGTTGGTCGACGCGCTCGAGCGCCCGGGGTCCGAGAGCGAGGAGGCCCAGACGGCGGCGCTCATCGACGCCCTCGCTGCGCAGATCGCGCAAGCGGGCGCCCTCGACGCGGACGATGTGTGGGAAGCGGCCGATCCGCTGGTGATCGAGCGGCCGCCGGAGCCGCGCTGGGATCGGGGGGGGCCGACACGGCGGGGCAGCCCGCTCGCGGGCGCCTTGGCGCTGCCAGAGCTCGTCGTGGATCCCGTCCACGACGCAGGCGTGGACCTGCCGGTCGTCGAGGTGCTCGCGGTCATCGACGAGCGCAGCGCCGACGCCGAGACCGCGTGGTGGGCGAAGGCGGCGCGGGCCCGCACCCGCCCGATGTCCGGCCCCGAGGACGTCCTGCACGACCGGCTCGCGCTCGCCCAAGAGCAGCTGGTGGTCGACGTGGGGCGTTGGCTGGACTCCCTCCCGCACCACGAGCAGGCAGCGGCGCGCGAGGCCCTGCTCGCGGGCGGCGCTGAGCTCGATGGGGCCGACGCCGATAGCGGCGTCCACGAAGATGCTGTCCACCTGGAGCTTCCGCTCGACGGGCTCGTCACTCCTTCCGATGACGATGCCGGAGCCGAGCTCGGCGAGGAGGACGAGGCGACGGAGGGGCTGGAGGGGCCTGCATCCGAGCGCACCGGCGTCCACAGCGACGGCTCCCGCGCGAAGGGACGGCTGCCGCCGCCGCTGGGCCGGAACAACATGGAGGTGTGGCTCCCGCGGCTCCGCTTGCTCGGCATCCCAGGGCCCTCGGGCCGCCGATCTCCGCTCCCTCCAGCGCTGCTCGAAGCCGCCTCAGTCACTCTGGACCTGATGGTACAGCTCACGGAACACCACCTAAGGCTGGTTCGCGAAACCGTGAACGATTGGCGCTGGGCCGCGGTGGATATCGATGATCTCATTCAGCAGGGCAACCTCGGGCTTTGGCGTGCGCTCTACACCTTCGAGCCCGGCGAAGGGTCCTTCGGATCCTACGCGCACTGGTGGATCCGCGCCCGAATCACGCGGTACATCCGGCTGGGTGGCGACCTGCGACCGAAGGGCGACAGGGCACAGCGTGCGGAAGATTACGAAGACGCACTGGCTTGGTGCAGGCGGTCCCAGCCCAGCGCGAGTTGGACCGATGCCGCTGCTTGGCTTGGGGAAACGCCTGAAAGTGTAAGAGACACAATGGAGTTGATGGCCCTCGTGCACGGCCGTCACTCTTGGGAGGACCTGGACGAGGACGAGCTCCCGCATGCCCCCAACCCGGACCCGGCAGCAGCCTTGGCGGCCCAGGTGGACGCGGCTGCGCTCCGGCGCGCGCTGGTGCATCTGGAGCCGCGAGAGCAACAGGTGCTGGGCCTGCGCTTTGGGCTCCGAGGGGAGGACGGCGCCAGCCTCTCAGAGATCGGCATGGTGCTACACCTGTCCCGAGAGCGTGTGCGACAGATCGAAAGAAAGGCGCTGGAGCGCCTTCGGAGCCTGATGGACGGGGTGGTCGAGGAAGCGCCGAAGCCCGGGCGCCGACCGAAACGACACGCCCAGGCGCCCAGCGAACCAGCGACCACCAGCGAAGATCCCTCGCCGCTCACCGGCGGCTCGAACCTCAAGCCGCCCGTGGTCACCACCGGGTCCGGCCCGGCGGCGGAGCCCGACCGCCAGCGGATGGACGACCATGTCCGATGAGCTCCACCACGTCGCGCCGCCGCGCCCCGGGCCCTTGGTCGAGGCCCTGCGGGGGCTTGGGTACGCCCCCGAGGCTGCAGTGGCCGACCTCGTCGACAATTCGATCAGCGCGGGCGCGCGCCGGGTCGACCTGCAGGTCGACGAGGCGCCCGCCGGCCCACGCCTCGTGCTCCTCGACGACGGGCGCGGGATGAGCTCCGCCGAGCTGCTGCAGGCCATGCGGCTGGGCGCGCTCGACCCCCGGGCCGAGCGGGATCGCGCCGATCTCGGGCGCTTCGGTCTGGGGCTCAAGACCGCGTCCTTCTCCCACTGCCGGCGGCTGACCGTGGTGAGCCGGCGCGACGGGGCCACCAGCTGCCTCCGCTGGGACCTGGATGTCCTCTCGTCGGCCGACGACGGCGTCTGGCGGCTGCTGATCGGGCCCGACCCGGCGAGCCCCGAGCTCATGGAGCGCATCCAAGGACCACACGGCACCGCGGTCGTCTGGGAGCGCCTCGACCGTCTGCTCCCCGATGGCCGGGCGGGTCAGGCGCTGCTCGACGTGCTGGACCGCATCGAGCAGCACCTCGGGGCCGTGTTTCAGCGCTTCTTGGGCCCGGCCGCCGACGGCGCGCCCGAGCTCGACCTGCGGATCCAGGGCGCGCGCGTCCCGCCTTGGGACCCCTTCCTCCAGGCCCACCGCCTCACCCGACCGCTGCCCGAGGAGGTGCTCCACCGGGGCCCCAGCGGTGAGGTCGTGCGCGTGCAGGGCTTCGTGCTGCCCCACCGGGACCAGGTGTCCGCGAAGGAGTGGGAAGACGGCGCGGGTCTGGAGGGGTGGACCGCGCAGCAGGGCTTCTACGTGTACCGAAACCGCCGCCTGCTGGTCGCGGGGGGCTGGCTCGGCCTCGGGCGGCCCCGCGCGTGGACCCGCGACGAGGCGCACCAGCTCGCCCGCATCCGGGTGGACCTGCCCAACTCGACGGACGCGGCGTGGGCGATCGACGTGCGGAAGTCCCGCGCGCGGCCGCCCCGCGAAGTGGTGCGCCGGCTGCAGCAGATCGCCGAGCAGGTGCGGGACCAGTCCCGGAAGGTCTTTGTGCACCGAGGCGGCGCCGGCCCCCGCCAAGCGGCGGCGGAGGCGGACCCGGTGTGGCTGTCGCCGGCCTCACAAGGGACCTCTGGGTACCGGATCAACCGAAAGCACCCCGCCGTGCTGGCCCTGGTCCGGGCGCACCCCAGCGCCGCCGCGGCGGTGGAGTCGCTGCTCGTGATCGTCGAGTCACAGGTGCCGGTGCAGCGGATCTGGCTCGACATGGCCGAGGGGCAGGCGCCTCCGCCCCCGGTGGCCGCGGCCCCGCCCGAGGTCATCGCCGCCCTGCACGAGCTCCACCGGCTGAACCTCAGCTTCGGCCTCAGCGCCGCGCAGTCGCGCGCCGCGCTCAGCCGCGCCGAGCCCTTCACCCGGTACCCGGCGCTCGTGCAGGACCTGCCCTAGGCCACGGACGAGCAATCGCCCCACGCTGCCTCGATGTCGTTTCCTCTCCGATCCAAACCAACGGAGCTCGAATGTCCACGACCGCCAATGCCGAGCTTGTGGCCAGCGTGCAGGCCATGCTCAAGAGTCGTCCGCGGGAATCGGTGACCATCGACCTGATCCGAAACACGGTACAGGTGATGGCAGCGCTGAGATTGCAGCTGGATGCGCTGGCCGCCGAGCAGCTGAACGTGGACTGGGTGGTCGCCGAGCTGGTCCGGCGCGGCGCGGTCTGGGTGGACGCCCCGGGTGTGCTGACCGATCCCTCGGATGACCACCAGCACTGGCTCACGCCGGCCCGCAAAGAGGGGTGGCGGTACAGCCCCCGATACCTGCAGTGGCTCGG
>JBJONS010000159.1:0-5029 GCA_046051725.1 Pseudomonadota bacterium
AGGGCGGGCCGCAGGCCCGGTCTCGCAGAGACCAAGCGGCGCAGCCGCGCGCCCGGCGGGGGCCCGCCGACGGCGCCCGCAGGGCGGCGGCGGGGCGCCCACACCCGATGGGAGAGGCGACGGGCGCGGCGATCATGACCGGTGCGCCGACAGCACCCTTAGGGCTCGCCCTCGGGGAAGAGGGTCGCCCGGATCTCGCCCGAGCGGCGGCGCAGGTAGCGCCGCGAGGCGTCGGTCCAGCCGTCCCAGTCCTCGGGCGTGAGCGCGTAGGGGTCGCCGCGCAGCAGCGGCCGCACCAGCGCGTCCGCCCGCGCCAGCTCGTCGTTCACCGGCAGCTCGACCATGCGCTGGCTCATCTCCCACAAGGCCAGCTCGTAGCGCCGGCGCAGGCTCGGCACCGCGAGCATCCACCGGGCGACCGCCCCGTTCGGCGCGTACAGATCCCCCGACCAGTCGAGGGTCTGATCGACCCCCCAGGGGATCAGGTGCAGCAGCCCGGCGGTGGGCTCGTGGTAGACCCGGTAATTGTTCGGGTAGTAGAAGTACCCATCCCAGTGGCCGACCACCACCTCGGCGGCCATGGCCTTGGCCCAGGCGTCGACGTCGACCAGCGCGGCGAAGGCCGCGGCGTGCTCTTCACCCGGCGGCAGGGCGAGCAGGTCGGCGAGGCGGGCGAGCTCTTCGCGATCATCGACCCCATCGGCGCCGAGCTCGTCGAGGTCGAGCCACTCAAAGCTCCCCCAGGTCAGGTCGGTGCCGTACTCCCCCTCCCACATGTCACCGGTGGGGTCGGCGTACCACCGCTCGAGGAACTGGTCGTCGACCGACTCGATGTGCAGGTAGACGCCCTTGTAGACGCCGTTGACGGTGAGCTGGGCCCAGGCGGTGCGCGGGGCGGGCACCCCGGCCTCGCGCAGCAGCCGGTAGACCAGCACCTCGTGCACATAGCTGGGGTCTTGGACCATGTTGTTGAGGGTGAAGGTCTCCATCCCCCGCAGGCGCTGGCCGTCGACATAGAGGTCGAGGTTGATGCGCAGCGCGGCCTTGTCTTCGAGCGGCCGGTAGCTGCCGATCTGGCCCTTGATGCGCACGCCGACCCGCCCCAGGCGCACGCCGTCGACCGTCAGCGCGCCGGGCACGTCGCGGGTGGGCTCGCCGGCGAGGCTGGCCACCGCGTCGTCGCTCAGCTCGACCGCGACCTGCAGCACGCGGTCTTGGGGGAAGAGCGCCACGCTGGGGTCGCGCTCGAGGCCCGGATCGGCCGGGTTGGCCGCGCCCGGCGTCACCTGGATGGTCTCGGACACAAAAGCCGCGCCGTCGGGGAAGCGGCCATAGGACAGGTCGGCGTCGAGCGCCGGCCAGGCGAGGGTGTCGACCAGCGCGCCGCGGTCGTCCACGAGCTGCAGCGTGCCGCCCCCTGCGCTCAGCGCCAGGGGCAGGTCGCCGCCGCCCTCTTCGTCGAGGCGCAGGCGCAGGTGGCCGCCCGGCGCGAGCACGAGGCCCGCGGGCAGCGCGGCGCTCTCGTCGCCGTCGATGAGCCGCCAGCCGTCGAGCGGCAGGTCAGCGTCGCCGAGGTGCACCAGCTCGACCCAGTCGAGGAAGCGGCCGTCGGCCTCTTGGATCACGCTCTGGTTCTTGGCCATCAGCTCGTTGATCTTGACCAGAGCAGGCGCGGGCGCCGCCCCATCCGACCCGTCAGACCCGCCAGACCCGCTGTCGGGCGCGCCGTCGACGCCGCTGTCGGGCCGGCCGTCGACCCCGCCGTCGGTCGCGCCGTCGGCGCCGGCATCATCGTCTGGATCGACCTTGTCGATGGAGTGGGCGCAGGCAGCGAGCAAGGCGCAGGCGGAGAGGGCGAGCGGGTGCAGCGGGAGGATCGGGCGCATGGGGCTCCAGGGGAGGCCTGCAGCCTACCCCAGCCGCGGCCCGTGGCGCGCGGCCCGTCGCCTGCGCCCGCGGCCTGCGGCGCGCGTGTGACAGCCGGCTCCGCGCCCGCGACGGCGCGCCCGGCGGGCGCTAGCCGCCGACCATGCCCCCCGCCGCCGCCCGCCCCGCCGCGCCCGCCTCGACCAGCCTCGCGGCCATCGGCGCGATGCTGCTCAGCTGCGTCTTTTTCGCGCTGATGGCGCTCAGCGTGGGCCTCGCCCAGCAGCGCGACCCGGCCCTCGACACCGCGGTGGCCAGCCTCTACCGGGCGGCGACCAACCTCGTCTGCGTGCTGTTCATCGGGCGCTTCGACCTGCGCGCCCTGCGGGGCGACGGGCGCCGGGCGCTGTGGACCCGCGGCCTGTGGGGCTCGGCCTCGCTGCTCACCTACTTCGCCGCGCTCAGCCACCTGCCGATCGGCGAGGGCGCCTTCCTCAACGCGACCAGCGCGGTCTGGGTCGCCGGCCTCGCCCCGGTGGTGCTCAAAGAGCGCACCCCGCCCGAGGTCTGGCTGGCGGTCTTCGGCGCCCTGGTCGGGGTCGGGCTGCTGGTCGAGCCCCGCGGCGGCGACGGGCTCGGCCGGGCGCTGGGCCTCGCCTCGGGGGCCTTCGCTTCGCTCGCCTACCTGAGCGTGCGCCAGGCGGCGGCGACCAACGGCCCCCTGACCGTCGTGTTCTACTTCACCGGCATCGCCACGGTGATCTGCGCGGCCTGGGCGGCGCTGACCGGCGCGCCCTGGCCCACCGACCCCCACCTCATCGGCCTGCTGGTCGCCGCGGGCGTCTGCGCCACGCTCGGCCAGCTGCTGATGACCCGCGCCTACCAGCTCGGCCGCGCCGCCCCGGTGGCCGCCGCCGGCGCCTTCGGCCCGCTGCTGACCGCCGCGCTGGGCGCCGCCTCGCTCGGCCAGCTGCCCGACGCCCGCGGCCTCATCGGCATGGGCGTGCTGCTGCTGACCTCGACGCTGCTGCCCTTCCTCGGCGAGCTGCGGGCCCGGCGCGCGGCGGGCTGAGCCCGTCTGCCGAACCCGGGCGGGCACACACCGCCCTCTCCTCCCCTCGCCTGCCCTAGGCTCCGCGCCCGGCGAGGCGGCGCAGCCCGGCGTCCACCGCGTCCGGCGGCACCGCGGCGAGGTAAAATAGCCCCATCGTCAACGAGAAGGTCCCCACGGGCAAGGTCCAATAGATGAGCCCGTGAAAAACCAGGCCGGTGATGATGGCCGCCCCCCGCAGGCGGGGCACGAGCAGGCCCACCGCGATGAAGGGCTCGATCAGCACGCTGCCCCAGGCCACGGCGGCCATCAGCGGCCCAAACCAAGCGCCCTCGGGCAGATCTGACCCGATGTAGAGCCGCATCAGGTAGTGGGTGAAGCGGTCGCCCCGCAGGTAGGCCGGGCTCAGCTTGGCCAGGGACCCGAAGGCATAGATGCACACGAGGTGCAGGGTCAGCAGGTGGCGGGCCCAGGTCGGGCCCCGCTCGGGCGGCGGCGCGAGGCCCAGGCGCGCGGCCCGCCGCACCGCGCGCCAGCGGTCGACCGAGAGGCTGCCGCCGGTGGGCAGCAGCGCGATGATCGCGGCCCCGAGCACCAAGGCCATCACGTGGTGGTGCTGGTAGGGCTCGACCCCCTTGTGCACCCCGACCCAAAACGCCAGCAGCAGGCCGTTGGCCGCGGTCCACAGCCCGGTGAGCCGGCTGGCGAAGCCCACCAAGAACAGCGTGGTGGACGCATAGAAGCTCGTGCTGAGCGCCACCTTCCACGGCTCAAGGTCCATGAACAGCGACCACTCGGCGGCGAAGCGCGACCAGAGCAGCAGCACGACGCCCACGCGCAGCAGGGCGCTGCTGCGGGTCGAGGCCTCTTCGGCGAGCAGGCCGACGATCCCGGCCCCGAGGCGGCGAGCAGCGCTCATGGCAGGGCCTCGGCGGCCGGCGCGGCGGCCCCGTCGAGCTCCTCGGCGGTGGGGCGCGGCTTGACCCCGCGGGCCTCGTCCTCGCCCGCGCCCGCGGCGGCCTTCGGTCGGGCGCGCTGGGCGCAGAGGTCCTCTTCGCGGGCGGCCTCGACGGTCCAGCCGGTGCGGGCGGCGCAGCGCAGGTCCATGCGCAGGTCGGCCCCCGCGCCCAGCTTGGCGCAGAGGCGGCGGCCGAGCCGGGCGGCCTCGGCCGGGCTGGCCACCCGCTTCACGTCGCGGGGCGCGTCGACCCAGCGCAGGTCGAGCACCTCGAAGCGGTCGACCTCGGCGTCGCCCTCGGGGCCGCGGGCCCAGTAGTCGACCGCGCAGACGTCGAGGCCGTAGCCGACGAACATCACCCACTGGGGCAGGTAGGGGTCGCGCACCCCGCCGAGCTGGCGGGCGGCCGGCGCCCCGATGAGGAAGGCGGCGACCCCGAGGGCCACCGCGCCGCGCAGGGCGAGGCGGGCGGTCGAGGGCGGCGCGGAGGCGGCAGGCGGGGCGGGTAGGCGCATGGCCGCCGAGCCTACTCCAGCGCGGGGCGCCCGGGCCGGCGCCTCAGCCGCCGGCGTCGCTCAGGCCGTTGAGCGCGTCCACCACGGGGAAGAGGTCGCCCACCGCGTAGTGATCGACCCCGAGGAAGTGCACAGGCATGCCGCGTTCGGCCGCGCAGGCCTCGGCCCGGCCGCGCAGCACGGCGGCGGCGTTGACCTCGGCCGCCCGGTCTTCGCTGGGGATGGGCCCGAGCCAGTGGTTGACCAGCAGCAGCGGGCTGTCCGGCCCGCCGCGGTTGGCCGCGCAGCTGAGCTCATCCGCAGAGGTGAAGCTGTAGGGCGTGTCTTGGTAGAGGTCCCAGGCGTGGTGCTGGGCGGCCGGCGGCGGGCCGCTGAACTCCATGCCGATGACGAGCTGCACGCCCTCTTCGGTGAGCGCGCCCAAGGTCGGCCAGTCCGCGCCGGCGGCGGGCCGGGCGGTCAGGGCCCGGCCGCTGAGGCCGGCGGCGTCGAGCGCCCAGGCGGTGCGCTCGGGCGCGATGCCGTCCTGGAAGATGATCACGATCAGGTCATCGGGGTGCGCGTCGAGGAAGGCGGCGACGCCGCGCAGGGCCTCGACCAGCGGGCGGCTGCCCAGGCTGCAGGCGCTGTGGCAGAGCA
>JBJONS010000160.1:0-6545 GCA_046051725.1 Pseudomonadota bacterium
GCCGCCGCGCCCGATCTGCTGTCCGCCCGGGCCTCCGCCTCGGCCGCCGCCCGCGCGCTGGTCCCCGCGGCCGCCGCCGCCGCCGGCCCGCAGCCCGACCTCCACCTCTTTACGTGCCCGATGGTGCCCGGCGGCCCGACCCCCTGGGTGCAAGACGCCCCGGGCCTGCGCAACCCCTTTTTGACCGAGCAGATGCCGACCTGCGGCGACGCGCTGGCCTGGCCCGCCCCGGCGCCCGCCGCTGACGCCGTCGCCTTCCACACCTGCCCGATGCACCCGGCGGTGCGCCAGCCCGACCCCGGCAGCTGCCCGCTCTGCGGCATGGATCTGGTGCCGGTGCGCGCCGCCGAGCTGCAGACCGGCACCGTCACCGTCGACCCGGCCCGCCGCCGGCAGATGGGGCTGCGCACCACGACCCTCGCGCCCCAGCCGCTGATCGAAGAGCTGCGCCTGCTCGGCCTGGTCACCTGGGATGACGAGGGCCGCAGCGCCCTGACCGCCCGGGTCGACGGGGTGGTCGCCCGCGCGCACGTGCACGGGGTCGGCGCGGTTGTCCAGCCCGGGCAGGTCGTGCTCGAGCTGTCCAGCCCCGAGCTCAGCGCCGCGCAAGACGAGCTGCTGCTGCTCGCCCGGGGCGGCGCGGCCGACGGCGGCCCGGCCCGCCAGCGCCTGCTGCGCTTTGGGGTCGCGGCCCAAGACATCGACGCCGTGCTGCGGGCGGGCGCGCCCCGCCCGAGCCTGCCGCTGCGGGCGGGCCCCGGCGGGGTGGTCGTGTCCAAGGACTTCGTGCGCGGGGCCCCGGTCGACGAGGGCATGGTGCTGCTCGAGCTCGGGCGCACCGATCCGGCCTGGGTCGAGGTCCAGGTCTTCGAGGGCGACCTGCCGGCGGTCCAGCCCGGCGCGGCGGTCGAGCTGCGGCCCCGCGGCGGCGGGCGGCTGTGGACCGGCGCGGTCGCGCAGCTGGCCCCGGCGCTCGACCCCGAGAGCCGCAGCGCCGCCGCCCGGGTGGTCGTGCCCAACCCCGACGGCGCCCTGCGGCCCGGCGGGCACCTCGAGGCCACCCTGCGCGTCGATCACGGCGTGGGCCTGGTCGCCCCGAGCGAGGCGGTGTTGGTGCTGGGCCAAACGCGCCTCGTCTTCGTCGATCTGGGCGAGGGCCGCCTGCAGCCGCGGCCCGTCGAGGTCGGCCGCCGCGTGCAGGGCGGGCTGCAGCTGGTCTCGGGCGTGCAGGCCGGCGAGCAGATCGTCGTCAGCGGCACCTTCCTCATCGCGTCCGAGAGCCGCCTGCGCACGGCGGCGGCGCTGTGGGACGCGCCCGCCGAGGTGTCCCCTGCGGCCCCCTGAGGACGGCGCCCCGGTCGGCCTGGTCGGCCGGCTGATCGCCGCCTGCGCCGCGGCCCCCGGCCTCGTGATCGCCCTGGTCACCCTGCTCGCCGCGCTGGGCTGGGTGGCGATGCGCCGGGTGCCGCTCGACGCGGTGCCCGACCTGTCGGACGTCCAGGTCATCGTGCTGACCGAGTGGGACGGCCACGCCACCACCCTGGTCGAGGACCAGGTCACCGCCCCGCTCAGCGCCGGGCTGGTCTCGACCCCGGGCGTGGCCACCGTGCGCGGCCAGTCCTACTTCGGGCTCAGCTTCGTCTACGTCATCTTCGAGGACGGCACCGATCTCTACGCCGCCCGCAGCCGGGTGGCCGAGCGCCTCGCCGGGCTGCGGGCCCGCCTGCCCGCCGGCGTGGCGCCGACGATGGGGCCCGACGCCAGCGGGGTCGGCTGGGTGCTGATGTACGCCCTGCGCGACACCGCCGGGCAGGCCGATCTCGCCGAGCTGCGGGCCCTGCAGGACTGGGAGCTGCGGCCCCAGCTCGAGGCGGTGCCCGGGGTCGCCGAGGTGGCCAGCCTCGGCGGCTTTGAGCGCCAGCTGCAGATCGAGGTGGCGCCCGACGCCCTGGCCGCCGCCGGCCTGCGCCTCGCCGACGTCGAGATGGCGGCGCTGGCCGCCAACGAGGACGCGGGCGGCGGGGTCATCGAGCTCGGCGGCCACGAGCACATGATCCGCAGCCGGGGCTACGTCACCGGCCCCGACGACCTCGACGCGGCCCCGGTCATGCTCGGCGAGGACGGCGTCCCGGTGCGGATCGCCGACGTGGCCACCACCCGGTGGGGCCCGGCCATGCGCCGCGGGGTGGCCGAGCTGAACGGCGAAGGCGAGGTCGTGGGCGGCGTGGTTGTCATGCGCCAGGGGGCCGACGCCCGGGCGGTCATCGGCGCGGCCCGGGCCCGGCTCGACCAGCTCGCCGCGGGCCTGCCGCCGGGCGTCGAGCTGGTCATCACCTACGACCGCTCGGCGCTGATCGACGCGGCCATCGACACCCTGCGCCTGACCCTGTTTGAAGAGCTGCTGGTGGTCAGCCTGATCATCGGGCTGTTCTTGCTCAGCGTGCGCAGCGCGCTGGTGCCGATCCTCACGCTGCCGATCGCGGTGCTGCTCGCGTTCATCCCCATGGCCGCCCAGGGCCTCGGCGCCAACATCATGTCGCTGGGCGGGGTGGCGGTGGCGATCGGCGCGATGGTCGACGCCAGCATCATCCTCGTCGAGAACGTGCACAAGCGGCTCGAAGACTGGGCGGTCGAGCCGCGGGGCCGGGCCCGGGCGGCGGTGGTCGTCGAGGCCATGCAAGAGGTGGGGCCGAGCATCTTCTTCTCGCTGCTGGTCATCACCGTCTCGTTCCTGCCGGTGTTCTCGCTGGAGGCCACCGAGGGGCGGCTGTTCCGCCCGCTGGCCTTCACCAAGACCTACGCGATGGGCTTCGCCGCCCTGCTCGCGGTCACCCTGACCCCGGCCCTGGTCATGGTGCTGCTGCGCGGGCCGGTGCGCCGCGAGGCCGACCACCCCCTCAGCCGGCGGCTGACCGCGGCCTACGCGCCGGTGGTGCGGGCGGTGGTGCGGCGCCCGCGCCGGGTCATCGCGGCGGCGGCGGCCCTGCTGCTCGGCACCGTGCCGGCCTTCATGGCCCTCGACGGCGAGTTCATGCCGCCCCTGCACGAGGGCGTGCTGCTCTACATGCCGTCGGCGCCGATGGGCATGCCGGCCGACGAGGCCAGCCGGACCCTGCAGCTGCTCGACCGGCAGATCAAGGCGGTGCCCGAGGTCGCGATGGCCTTCGGCAAGATGGGCCGGGCCGAGACGGCGACCGACCCGGCCCCGCTCGGCATGGCCGAGATCACCATCCAGCTCAAGCCCCAAGACCAGTGGCGGCCCGGCCTCGACTGGGAGGGCCTCGTGGCCGAGCTCGACGCGGCGGTGGGCCTGCCGGGCATGCCCAACCTCTGGTGGATGCCGATCCAGACCCGCACCGAGATGTTGAGCACCGGGGTCCGCAGCCCGCTGGCCCTGCAGGTCAGCGGGGCCGACCTGGGCCAGATCGAGCGCCTGAGCCAAGACCTGCAGCAGGCCCTGCTCAGCGTGCCGGGCACCCGCAGCGCCCAGGCCGAGCGCAGCACCGGCGGCCTGACCGTCGACGTCGACGTCGACCGGGCCCGGGCCGCCGCCCTCGGGGTCAGCGTCAAGGACATCAACGACACTGTGCGGTCGGCCATCGGCGGCATGACCATCGGCGAGGCCCTGATCGGCCGGCGGCGGGTGGGCCTGAGCCTGCGCCTGCCCGCCGACCTGCGCGAGGACCTCGACCAGCTCGGGCGGGTGCGGGTGCAGGGCATGGGCGCGGCGGTGCCCCTGCGCGAGGTGGCGCGGGTGGCGCCGGGCCTCAGCGCGCCGGCCCTGCGGTCCGAGGGCGGGCGGCTCATCGGCAACGTCTTCGTCGACCCGGGCCCGGGCGCGATCGGCGCCTACGTCGCGCGGGCCGAGGCGGCGCTGCGGGCGGCGGTGCGGCCGCCGCCGGGGGCCAGCTGGAGCTGGGTGGGCCAGTTCGTGGCGATGGAGCGCGCGAACGCCCGCCTCTCGCTGGCCTTGCCCCTGACCTTCGCCCTGGTCGTGCTGCTGCTCTACCTCAACACCCGCAGCCTCACCGAGACGGGCATTGTGCTGCTCGCCGTGCCGTTCTCGCTCATCGGCGCGGTCTGGCTGCTGTGGGCCCTCGACTACCACCTCAGCGTGGCGGTCTGGGTCGGCATCATCGCCCTGGCCGGCCTCGACGCCGAGACCGGCGTGGTGATGCTGCTCTACCTCTCGCTGTCGTGGGAGGACCGCCAGCGGCGGGGCGGCGCGCTCGACGCCGCGGCCCTTGAAGAGGCGGTGGTCGACGGGGCGGCCCGCCGCATCCGGCCCAAGCTGATGACCGTGCTGACCACCTTCATCGGCCTCGTGCCCATCTTGTGGAGCACCGGGGCCGGCGCCGACGTGATGAAGCGCATCGCCGCCCCGATGGTCGGCGGCCTGGCCAGCTCCTTCCTGCTCGAGCTGCTGGTCTACCCAGCGGTCTTCGCCTTGTGGAAGGGCCGGGGCCTGCCCGACCCTCAGGGGCGGGGGGCCGCGCCCGCCGGCACATAGGCCGCGCCCTCTCGGTCGGCCCGCTCCAGCTCGCCCACCGGCCAGAGCGGCAGGCTGGCCTCGATGACCGCGAGCGCGGCCCGGCGCTCGGCCCGCTGGTAGCCGCGGCGCAGGGCGGCGGCCTCGAGCAGGGCCCGCAGCTCGCCGGTGCCGGCCTGGTAGGCGGCGAACGCGAGCTGCTCGAGCGCGCGCGCGTCGCCGACCCGCGGGTGGCGCTGGTTGTGGGCGCGGGTGAGCGCGGCAGACGCGCTGAGGTGGGCCATGCGGGCCATGGCGCAGGCCTCCTCGGCGGCGGCAGCGGCGGCGAGGTCGGCGGCCTGTCCGCGCGAGCGGGCGGCGGCCTCGTCGGCCCGGGCGCGGTCGGCGGCCTGGCGGCCCAGCGGCACCGCGACCCCCACGGTGAGCAGGTGGCGGGCCATGCCCTCGTGGTCCATCGACCGGCGCAGCAGCTCGGCTTGCACGGTCGGGGCCCGGCGGCCGGCGGCGCGGGCCTCGGCGCCCATCGCCCGCTCTTCGTCCCCCATGGCCCCGAGGGCGCTGAGCATGGGGTCGAGCTGCTGCAGGGCCGCGTCCGACGGCGCAGCGGCGGAGGTCGCGCAGGCGGCGGGCAGGGGCGGCAGCTGGGTCGGGCGGGGGAGCGCGGCCGGCAGCGCGAGCTGCAGCGATCCGCCGGCGCGGGCCTCGAGCTGGGCGCGCAGGCCGGCGGCCTCGGCCTCCATGTCGAGCGCCATGTCTTCGAGCTCGCCGCGCTCCAGACGCAGCATGGCGGCGGCGGCGGCCATCTCCATGTCTTGGCCGGCGCGGGCATCGACGGTGGCACGCAGGGCGTCGATCGGGGCCAGCTCGGCGCGCAGGTCCGCCGCTTCGAGCGCCGCGGCGACCCAGCGCCAATAGGTGCGCCGCAGCTCGAGGCTCAGCGCGCGCTCGACCACGGCGACCTCGGCGGCGGTCCGCTCGACGCGGGCGGCGGCGAGCTCTTGGGCGGCGGCCCGCATCGACGGCGGGTTGATCATCCGCTCGACGCCGATGGTCCAGCCGGCCATCTCTTCATCGGCGAGCTGCAGGCTATCGGTCGGCAGGTTCATCACCCCCAGCATCACCATGGGGTCGGGGCGGGTGCCCGCGCCCACCGCGGCGGCCTTGGCCGCGCCGACCTGGGCCCGGGCGGCGTGCACGGCGGGCGCGCGGGCGAGCAGGGCCTGGACGACGGCCGCCTCGCCGGACAGCGGCGGGGGGGGCGTGGGCTCAGCCCCGGCCACCGCGGGGAGGGCGCAGAGCAGCGCCAAGAGGGCGAGAGAGCGGGGCGGGCAGCGCATGGGGACCTCGATGGGCGCGGGCTAACCCGGCCCCGGCCCGACCCATCCGGGCAGAGGCAGGCGACGGTGGGCGGGACGGTGGGCGGGGGGCCAGCCCCCCGCAACGCCCCCCGACGGGCGTCGCTTGGGGCCCCCGCCCCCGCGTACCTCCGCGCCGCCTAGAGCGCGAACTCCGGGTCGTCCTTGGCGCCGTCGCGCAGCCACCGCGCGGCCGCCTCGGAGTCCGGCGCTGCCCAGTGCAGCTGGCGCAGGCCCGGGTGGCCGTCCTTGAGCCGGGCGAACTTCTCGCGGGCCCGCCCATCGAGCGAGACCACCCGCCGGTCGCCGCGCTCCAGCGCCAAGCTGACCACGTGCAGGTCTTTCTGCGCGACGCGCTGGTCGGGCGCGGGCAGCCGCTCATCGACCAAGCGGGCCAGCGCGGGGTCCTCGGGGTCGGCGTCGTGTCGGGCGACGAGGCCGGCGGTCAGCATCTCCCCGAGCCACTTGCGCCCGGCCCGGGGCTCCGGAGCGTGTTTGTCCCACTCGGCGGTCAGCGCCGGCGCGAAGACCACCGTGTGGCGGGCCGCCTTGATCTGCCGCAGCGCCTTGCTGATCTGCAGGGCGCGGGGGTCAATCGGCGCGCCGCGCTCAATCTTGGCGGGGTCCGCGGCGGCCCGGCCCACGTCGGCGTCGACCACGAGGCGGCGGCCGGGGCTCCTCATGGCGCCTGCGCGGCGAGG
>JBJONS010000161.1:0-4849 GCA_046051725.1 Pseudomonadota bacterium
AAGCTGCCGCCGCCACGGTCGGGACGCGGGCCTCGGTCCTCGAAGCTGCCGCCTCCGCGGTCGGGACGCGGGCCACGGTCGCTGCCGCCTCCGCGGTCGGGACGCGGGCCACGGTCCTCGAAGCTGCCGCCTCCGCCGCCGCGGTCGGGACGCGGGCCACGCTCATCGAAGCCGCCGCCGCCACGGTCGGGACGCGGGCCACGCTCATCGAAGCTGCCGCCGCCGCGGTCGGGACGCGGGCCACGCTCATCGAAGCCACCGCCGCGGTCGGGCCGCGGGCCACGGTCCTCGAAGCTGCCGCCGCGGTCGGGACGCGGGCCACGGTCGCTGCCGCCGCCGCGGTCGGGACGCGGGCCACGGTCCTCGACGCCGCCGCCGCGGTCCGATCGCGGACCACGGTCGCCCCGCGGCTCTCGGCCTTGACCGTCCCCGCCGCTGATCTCGTCGTGCTGGCGCGCGCCCCGCTCCTGCCATGCGGGGGCCGGACCGGGCTCGTCGGCCCGCTCGGCCCGCGGCGGGCGCCCCGCCTTGTCCGGCCGCGGCCCGCGCTCCTCGCCGCCGCGCTCTGCCCTCGGCGGCCGCGGACCGCGGTCTCCCTTTCCCCTCGGCGGCGCAGGCTCCAGCTGCACGGGCGCGCGGGCGGGCCGGGGCGGAGGCAGGCCCAGGGCGGCGCGGCGCTCGCGGCTCTCGCGCTCCAGCGCCTCAATCTCGGCGAGCAGCGAGCTGACGTTGGCCCGCTTCTCGGAGTCCTTGAACCGCCCGGTCAGCGGCGTGTCGGGCTGCAGGTCGCCCTTCTCGTAGAGGGCCCACATCTCTTGCCCGTAGCGGGTGCGCTGCAGGTGGGGCGCCCAGCGGCAGAAGAAGCGGGTCAGGTTGTCCACGTCGCGGATCAACAGCTTGCGCGCGCTGAGGTTGACCGCCGGGTCGACCACCTGGGGGAAGTCGATGATGATCGGCCCGCGGCCGCTCATCAGCACGTTGAAGTCCGACAGGTCGCCGTGCACCACCCCGGCGCAGAGCATCTTGACGACCTCGCGCAGCAGGAAATTGAAGACCCGCTCGGCCTCTTCGGCGCGCAGCTCGACGTCGACCAGCCGCGGCGCGGGCTCACCCGAGGTGTCGGCGACGAGCTCCATCACGAGCACGCCCTCTTCGAAGGCCAGCGGCTCGGGCACCGCCACCCCCGCGGCCCGCAGCCGGTAGATGCAGTCCACCTCTTTGTTGCGCCAGGCCTCCTCCTCCTGCTCGCGGCCGTACTTGCTGCCCTTGTCCATCGCCCGCTGCTCGCGCGAGCCGCGGACCTTGCGCCCCTCGGTGTAGTCCGCGCGGTTCTTGAAGCTGCGCTGGGTCGCGTCCTTGTAGACCTTGGCGACGCAGCGCTGCCCCCGCGCGACCACGAGGTAGACCTGGGCCTCTTTGCCGCTCATCAACGGCCGCACCACCTCATCGAGGACCCCCTGATCGATCAAGGGCTCCAACGCCTCGGGCACCCGCATCCCTCGCCTCCTCCTCCGCGCGGGTGGGCCGCGCCCCCCGCCTCGCCGCTCACCGCAGGGCCGCGCCGCGCGACCCCACGCCCGCTCCCCGGGGGCCCGCGCCCCTAACCCCGCCGCGCCCGCGCGCGGCCGGCGCCCTCAGCGGCCCGCCGCCCGCAGCCGCGCGTCGAGCACGTCGACCAGGGGCTGGGCCAGCCGCTCAACCTGGGCCGGGTCCGCCTCCATCGGCGAAAACGGCACCCAGCTCTTCATCAGCAGGTCGCGGCGCAGCTCGAGGCAGAGCGTCTGGCCCGGCCACCGCCGGGCGCTCTGGTAGGCCATGGTCGCGGGGTGCAGGGTGTAGGTGCCGCCCCGGACCGCCTCGACCCCCAGCGCGGCGTAGGCCTGGACCAGCGCCGCGGCCGCGCCGGGGGGGCTCAGGTCCTCACCGCTCGGGGTCTCGACGATGAGGTCGACCGGCGGCCGCAGCGGCCAGCGCTCGACCTGGTCGGGCGCCCAGCACTCCCGCAGCCGCTCGACGATGTCATCGTCCACCGCGCTGATCCCCACGGTGCGGGGCGCGTAGGTGTGGGGGATGAGCACGAGGCCGCCGGCGGCGCAGACCGCGTCGACCTCGGCGTGCACCGCGCCCACGTAGGCCGTGTGCAGGCCGTGCAGCAGGGCTTGGTCGTCGGCGTCGCGCACATAGGGCGCCATCGCCGCGGTGAGCCCGCCCCGCTGCAGGTCGCCGGCCGGCTGCTCGAGCGCCCGGTTGCAGTCGATGAAGGTCCGCGGCAGCAGGCAGCGGAGGAGGCCGACGCTGCGGCGCGGGTCGCGCGCCACGAGCCCGGCGGCCACGGCGAAGCCCACCTCCACCGCGCCCACGTCGGTGTTCACGTGAAAAAACGCGTGAAGGTCGGCGGGGAAGGGCCCCCGCAGCCGCCCGGCCAGCGCGTCAAAGTGCGCGCGCTGATCGGCGCCGTGGGGCACCTCGATGAGCAGGCAAGGCGGCGCCGCCCCACCCGCGCCGAGCCGCCACCGCTCCAGCACCCCGTCCATCTCGGCCTCCAGCACCCGCTCCACGCGCCCTCCGGCTGGCGCGCAGGCGCGCGCCGCGGGGCAGCCTGCCACAAGCGGGAGGAGATAGCGGGCCGCGCCACCCGGAGGCCCCATGTCGACCCGCCCCGCCGCGCCGCTGCGCGCCCGCGTCCCGCTGCGCCTCGATCAGGCCCTGCAGCTCATGGGGGTCGCCGAGACCGGCGGCCACGCCAAGATCTTGATCCAAGAGGGCGGCGTGCAGGTCGACGGCGCGCCCGAGGGCCGGCGGGGCCGCAAGCTGCAGGGCGGCGAGCGCGTCGAGGTCGGCGGGAAGGCCGTCGTCATCACCCCCGAGGCCTGAGCCGCGCGGCGCCGGCCCGGCCAGCGCGCCGCCGGACCCGGCTCAGCCGCCGATCAGCCCGCCGTCGGTGGTGCGCACGAGGCGCAGGCCGAGGAAGGGCGTCGCCTCGTCGAGCCGCGCCGACCGGCGCGAGGCGGAGCGCGCGTCGGCCGCGTCGTTGAACCACGAGCCGCCGCGGATCGCCGCGGCGCCCTCGGCCGGCACCCAGGGGTCGTCAGTGGGGAGCTCGTCCAGCGCGCCATAGCCGTCGTTGGTCCACTCCCACACGTTGCCGCTCATGTCGAAGAGCGCCGCCCCGTTGGGCTCACGGCCGCCCACGGCGCAGACCCGGCCGGTGTTCTCTTCGGTCCAGGCGACCGGGTCGGCCTCGTCGGCCCCCGACCAGCGCGCCGCGCTGCCGGCCCGCGCGGCGGCCTCCCACTCGGCCTCGGTCGGCATCCGCCAGCCCAGGCAGGCGCCCGGGTCGGCGCGGCTGGTGCACTCGGCGCCCGGGGCGTCGTCGGTGCAGGTGTAGCAGACCTCGAGGCCGTCCAGCACAGACAGGCGGTTGGCGAAGCGGGCGGCGTCGTGCCAAGCCACGCCCTCGACCGGACAGCGGGGGCAGCCGGGCTGGTTGCTCGGCGCGTCGTCCATCAGCGCGGCCCACTGCGCCTGGCTGACCTCGGCCACGCCGACCTCGATCGACCGGCTGAGCGTGACGGTCCGCTCGAGCTCGTCGGGGCGCCGGCCCGCCTCGCCGGCCGGGCTGCCGAGCGCATAGGCGCCGGCCTCGAGCAGCGCGGTGACCAGGGGCAGCCCCTCGGCCGCGTCGAGCCCGGGGCGGCCGTCGCAGTCCTCGCCGCCGATGCCGCCGGCGCCCACCTCGCCGGTGTCGCAGTCCACCCCGCTGTCGCAGCCCTTGTCGGGCTCGCAGGCCGCCGCCCCGAGCCCAGCGACGAGGGCCAGGGCCAGGGCCAGCGCGCCGGGCGCCCGCGGGGTGTCGCGCCAAGGCGCCGCAGGGGTTGGGGGCATGGTCGCGCTCCAGTTGCGGGGGGCAGACCTCAACCATATCGTGCGGCGATCCCGCCCGCGCCCGAGCCCCCGAGGAAGCATGGCCACGCCCCTCCCCGCGCCGAACCCAGCGGAGGCCGCGCCCCGCGCCGCCAGCGCCCTGCTGATCGGCGCGCTGCTCGCCGCGACGGGCTGGGTCCGCCCCGCCCACGCCACCGACTTCTGGGACCGGGCCCACGGCCCACCCGCCCCGCGCACGGCCCGCCTGCAGCCCGACGGCACCCTCTCGGTTGGGGTGGGGATGCCCATCGAGGCGGGCTTCGTCGACGCCGAGATCTACACCCGCACGGGCACCCTCGACGAGCGCATGCCGCTCGAGCTGATGCTGCCCGACGTCAACGTGCGCGTGGGCCTCGGCGACACCTTCGAGCTCGGGATCACCGCCACCCTGCGGGCCCAATTCCGGTGGGCCCTGCTCGACGAAGAGCGCGACGCGTCTCCCCTCTCGATGGCGCTGGCCGCCGACGCGGGCTGGTCGGCCGGCGCGCTGGGCCTGCAGCTCAGCCGCGATCTGCCCACGAGGGGTGTGGTCATGCGGCCCACCCTCGGCCTCTGGTTTGGCTACCACCGTTGGGCTGCCCGCACCCAGCTGCCCCCATCGGCGCGCACCCCCTCCGATGAGAGCGGCTTCGTGAGCTCGGGCAGCGAGACCGCCGACAGCGCCCAAGACGAGCTGAGCGCCGCCGACCCCGGCCTGCTGCGGGTCGAGCAGCGCGGGCTCGGCTTCCTCGTGCCGCTGGGCGTCGAGGTGGATCTGCGCGTCTCGGACAGCATGGTGGTGGTGCCCTTTGTGGCCTGGGAGCCGATGATCGGCGCCGGGCTCGGGCAGCTCCGCGCGACCTGCGGCGACTGCCTCGCCGGGCTTGGCGAGGTGGACCGGCGCGGCATCGGCACGGCCTGGCTGGGGATCCGCCTCGACCAGCGC
>JBJONS010000162.1:0-7977 GCA_046051725.1 Pseudomonadota bacterium
CGCGCGCCGCGCCCACCAGCATCAGCAGGTCGTTGCTGACCAGCCGCCCCTGGACCGGCACCGGCGGGCCGTCGAGGCGGGGCCAGGCCCGGGCCGGCTGCTCGCCCGCGTCCATGCCGAGCAGCAGGTCATGCTGGTGAAGCTGGGCCGCCGCGCCCAGCGCCCCCCGGCGGCTGAGGTAGGCCGGCGAGGCGACGGCGATGAGCGAGGACCCCAGCAGCTTGCGGGCGACGAGCCGCAGATCGCGCACCACTCCCCCCCGCAGCGCCACGTCAAAGCCCTCGGCGATGAGGTCGACGTGCCGGGTCGCAGCCAAGGCCTCGATGCGCAGCTCGGGCCAGCGCCGCAGCAGCTCGGAGAAGACGCCGCCGAGGCTGCCCGCGACGGCCCCAGGCGGGACCGCCACGCGCAAAAGACCGCGGGGCACGTCATCCAACAAGCGCACCTCGGCCTCGGCCTCGCGCGCGGCGGCGACCAGCGGCCGGGCCCGGGCGTAGAGCTGGTGGCCGGCCGGGCTGAGCGAGAGCTGGCGGCTGCTGCGGTGCAAAAGCCGCACGCCCAGCCGCTCTTCGAGGCGCGCGAGGCGCCGGCTGAGGGTCTCGCGCGGCAGGCCCAGGGCTGCGGCCGCCGCGCTGATGCTGCCCGCGTCGACGACGGCGACGAAGCTCTCGAAGCCCTCGGTGCTCTCGTGCATCGCACCCCCCGCGCGCCGGCGCTGATCTGTGACGAATCGGACCGCGAGCCGGTCAATCGGGGCCCCGGTGTGCCGGTTGTGACGCGTATACACCGGTGCCGCCGGACGGGCAGCCCCCGCCCGCCCTCACCCGCAGGAGCACCCCATGGACAAGCGCCGCATCGCCTACTGGGCCATCACCGCCTTCTTTTGCCTCGGCATGACCGGGAGCGGGGTCATGAACCTGCTCCGCCCGCCCGAGCTGCTCGAGGGCATGGTGCACCTCGGCTTCCCCGCCTGGTTTCCGCTCTGGCTCGGGTCGTGGAAGCTGGCCGGCGTCGCCGTCACGCTCGCCCCGGGCCTGACCCGCCTCAAAGAGTGGGCGATGGCCGGCTACACGATCGCCCTGACCAGCGCCTTTGTCGCGCACCTCGCCGCCGGCGACGCGTTTGGCCAGGCCTTCCCCCCGCTCGTGATCCTCGGCCTCGGCCTGACGAGCTGGGCCCTGCGCCCCGACAACCGCCGGCTCGCGGGCTGAGCAGGCGGAGCCGGGCCGCCGGTCCGTTAGGCTGCCGCCGCGCGCCCCGCGGCCGCAGGAGGACCCATGATCCGCTCCACCCTCAAGCGCCTCGGCGGACAGCTGCTCGACCGGGTGCGCGGCCCGGCCGCCGCGGTCCGCACCCCGCCGCCGGCGCCCGCCGAGCCCGCCGACAAGCCGGCCGACGCCGACGCGCTGTCCCGCATCGACGCCGGCGCCCAAGAGGTCAAAGAGCGCATCGACGCCGGGGAGCCGGTGGTGCTGCTCGACGTGCGCACCGCCGCCGAGGTCGCGACCGGCCGCATCGCCGGCGCCCTGACCATCCCCGTCGATGAGCTCGAGGCGCGTTGGTCTGAGCTCGAGCGCTGCGACGAGGTGGTCTGCTACTGCGCGAGCGGCGGGCGATCCCGCCGGGCGGCCGAGCTGCTGCGCGCCCGCGGCCTGTTCAACGCCACCAGCATGACCGGGGGCGTCCAGGCCTGGACCGCGGCGGGCGGCGCGCTGGTGCGCGGGTGAGCCCGCAGCCGGTCTGGATCGTCGGCGCGGGCGGTCGGATCGGCGGCCTGCTCGCGGGCATGCGAGACGGCCCCTGGGCCCCGCAGGGGATCCGCCGGGGTGCGCTGCGGGCCGCCCTGGGCGCGCCCGGGCCCTCGGCGCCGATCGTAGTCTGTACCCGGAACGACGATCTGGACGCTGTCCTCGCCGATGTCCACCCCAGCCGGCACCGCGACCTGGTCTTCCTGCAGAACGGCATGTTCCAGCCCGCGCTGGCCGCCCGGGGGCTCGCCGACGCGACCCAGGGCGTGCTCTATGTCGCGGTCACCCAGCCGGGCGCCGACCCCGTGCCTGGCGGTCCAAGCGCGCTCTGGGGGCGCTGGGCCGACACCGTCGCCGGCATGATGCAGGCGCACGGGGTCGAGGCCCAGGCGGTCGACCGGCCAGCCCTGCAGCGCGAGATCGCGGTCAAGCTGGCCTGGATCTGCTGCTTTGGCCTCATCGGCGAGCGCGAGCAGGCCAGCGTCGGCGCGCTGCTCGACGGCCACCGCGGCGCGCTCCGGGCGCTCTGCGACGAGCTCCACCCGCTGCTGGTCGCGGCCCTGGGCCTCGACCTGGGCGAGGACGCCCTCTGGGCGCGGATCGAGGGCTATGGCGAGCGGGTGCGGCACTTCCCCGCCCGCCTCAAAGAGCGGCGATGGCGCAACGGCTGGGTGGTCGAGGCGAGCCGGGCGCGCGGGATCGACACCCCGATCCACGACCGGCTGCTGGCCGAGATCGACGCCAGGGTCGCCTGACCAGGGGCCTCAGCCCGCCTCACCCTCGGGGAAGCGCCCGCCGAGGCCGTAGCGGTCGAGCTTGTTGAGCAGGCCCTGGCGGCTGAGCCCGAGCCGGCGGGCCGAGCGGCTGCGGTTGCCGCCCTCGGCCTGGAGCGCCTCGCTGATCATGCGGCGCTCGAGCGCGTCGACGGCGGCGGAGAGCGTGCCCTCGACGCTGCCCTCGGCGGTCGAAGGCGGGCTGCCGAGGCCGAGATCCTCGGGTTGGAGCTCGGCTTGTCCCGCGCCCAGCACCGCCGCGCGCTGCACGCAGTGGCGCAGCTCGCGGAGGTTGCCCGGCCAAGCGTGGGCGCGCAGGGCGGCGCGGGCGGCCGCGCCCAGCGGCGGAGGCGCGCCGAGCCCGTCGAGCTGGCGCAAGAAGTGGTCGGCGAGCAGCAGCACGTCGTCGCCGCGCCCGCGCAGCGGCGGCAAGGTCAGCTCGACCCCGCGCAGGCGCCAGTACAGATCTTCACGGAAGCCGCCGGAGCGGACCGCCGCGGCGAGGTCGCGGTTGGTGGCGCTGAGCACCCGCACGTCGACCCGGACCGGGCGCTGGCCGCCGACCGGCAACAGGTCGCCGGTCTCGAGCACCCGCAGCAGGGTGACCTGCACCGGCAGCGGCAGGTCGCCGACCTCGTCAAGGAAGAGGGTGCCCCCGTGGGCCTGCTGAAAAAGCCCCTCGCGGGCCCGATCGGCGCCGGTAAACGCCCCCCGCTCGTGGCCAAAAAGCGTGCTCTCGATGAGGGTCGGCGGCAGCGCGCCGCAGTTGACCGTGACGAGCGGTCCGCCGGCCCGGCGGCTGCGGGCGTGGACCCGGCGGGCGAACAGCTCTTTGCCGGTGCCGGGCTCGCCGAGGATGGCGACGGGCAGGGCGCTGGGGGCGACCTTGTCGGCGAGCTGCAGGGCCGCGAGCAGCGGAGGGCTCTGGCCGATGATGGCGTCGGAGGGGGCGGGCACCCGCGCGCGCAGCGCCTCGACCTCGGCCTCGAGCTGGCGCATGCGGACGGCGCGCTTGAGCACCACCAGCAGCTCGTCGGGGTCGACCGGCTTGCGCAGCAGGTCATGGGCGCCCCGGCGGACGGCGTCCAGCGCCACCCCGCGCCCGCCGCTGCCGGTCAGCACGATGACCTTGAGCCCCGGCGCCGCCCGCAGCAGCTGATCGAGCAGGCCCAGGCCCTCTTCGGGGCGCTGGGTGGGCGGCAGCATCAGATCGAGCAGCACCAGGTCGGGCGGGAGCCGGGCGACCGCGGCGGCGGCGCTGGCGGCGTCGGCGGCCTCCGAGACCGCGTAGCCCTCGGCCTCGAGCAGCGGCCGCAGCACCCGGCGGAGCGCCGCGTCGTCCTCGACCCAGAGCAGGTGGCTCACGCGGCCCCCGGTCGGCGCCGCGGACCGGCGCTCACGCGGGGAGCGCGGCGAAGACGGCGCGCAGCTCGCTGATCATGAGCTCGACCTCTTCGTCGGTGACGCCGAAGTGCGGGGTGAAGCGCAGGGCGTTCTTGCCGCCGTGGATGACGCCCAAGCCGCGCTGGCGGCAGAGCAGCTCGACGCCGCCGTCGGGCGCCATCACCGGGTAGCGCGCCTCGTCGAGGTCGCAGGCGAAGAGCAGCCCGGTGCCGCTGACCCCGGTGATGATGTGGGGGAACTCGGCCTGCAGGCCGCGCAGCGCGTCGACGAAGCGACGGCCCTGCCGCACGATGTTCGCGCGCAGCTCGTCGGTGAGGTGGTCGAGCACCGCCACCGCCACCTCGAGCGCGCGGGGGTTGGTGGTCATCGTGTTGCCGTACAGGCCGCGCACGTAGGTGTGGGCGGCGCGCCCGGTGAGGCCGAGCACGCTCAGCGGGTACTGGCCGCCGTTGATGGCCTTGGACCAGGACTCCATGTCGGGCGCGGTGGCGTCGGCGAAGCCCGGGTAGTCGACCAGCGACAGCACGCCGTGGGCGCGCAGGCCGGCCTGGATGCTGTCGATGATGAGCATGCTGTCGTGCTCGAGGGTGAGCTGACGGGCCGCGTCGTAGAAGGCCCGGGTGATGCCCACGCCCGGGTTGCCCTCGCCCATCACGGGCTCCATCACCACGGCCTCGATGTAGACCCCGTCGGCCTCGGCCTGGGCGAAGACGGCGTGCAGCGCGTCGACGTCGTTGCTCGGCACCGTGTAGAGGTTGTCGAGGCCCTGGAAGCTCTTGAGGTGCTGCTGGTACTTGGGCCGCGAGCTGTCCGAGATGCGCGCCGGGCGGTCGGTGCGGCCGTGAAACGCGCCCCGCACCGCGACGGTCTTGGTCGCGCGGCCGGCGTAGCGACCGCCCGGGCGGGTCATGGTGTGGGCGTGGATGTCACAGATGCGGATGGCGATGCTCATCGCCTCAGAGCCGCTGTTGAGGCACAAGAAGTGCGAGAAGGGGCTGCCGCTGCGCGTGCGCCCGACCTCGCGCCGCAGCCGCTCGATCAGCCGCTTGTGCGCGAAGCTCGGGGTCATGATGTTGGCTTGGACCTGGGGCTGGCCGAGCACCGCGAGCACCGGCGCGGGCGTGTGGCCCATGCCCAACATGCCGTAGCCGCCGCTGTCGTGGACGACGGCGCCGTGCGCGGTCACCACCCAGGGACCGCGGGCGCTCAGCGGCACGTAGGGGTTGACCGCCTCGGCCGGGTAGAAGTGCACGAACCCCTCTTGCACCTCGTCGATCAGCGCCCGCTCGTCTTGTTTTCGGACCCCGGGGTACTCGAGCTCGAGCTGGGCGGCGGCCTCAGCGGCGGCGACGATGGCCTCGACCAGCTCGGGGAAGCGGGCCGCGAGCGCGCGCACGCGGGCGTCGCTGAGGCCCTGGGTCTGCCGCGGGCCGGCGCTGTCCCGGAGCGCGTGCAGGGCGGCGAGGGCCTCGGCCGGCGTGGGCAAGCGGGTGTCAGCGGTGTTCATGGTGCCTCCGGGCGGTGAGAGGCTCCATTCTCACCCGGCCCGGGGGCGCTGGCCACCCGGACCCGGCCCGGGCCCGCGCGCCCTCCACACGAAAAGGACGCATGTGAAGCCATCGGCGAGCGGGCGGAGGTCGGGCGGCTCCACCTTGACGCGGCAATGCCCGCGCTCACCGGCTGAATGAACACAATAGGCGCGGCGTGCGGCGGCGGGCGACCGCCCAGACCTGCGCAGCGCGCGGCGGGCGGCGCCCGGTCGATTGCGGGGGGCTCCCCCGAGGAGGCGTGATGGGTTCGATGCAGCGGTGGGCGGCGGCGGCGGGTCTGGTGGCGGTGATGGCGGCGGCCCCGGCGCAGGCCAAAGAGGTCGACGTGAAGGTCAAAGACCTCCAAGAGGTCCGCCTCACCCGCAACGGCGCGGCCTTCGTGCTCGCGCTCGAGGTCAGGCGCCTCGGCGGCCCCGACCTGCGCCTCCGGTCGGGCACGGCGACGGTCAAGGTCGGCGACACCCGCCTTCCGCCGATCGAGGTCGACTTTGACGGGCTCAAGCTCGAGAAGGGCCGGCCCAAGATCGTGAAGGTGCCGGTGCAGGTCACCGCCGACAGCGCCCGCGACGTCGCCGCCCAGCTGCTGGCCGGCCGCGAGGTGGACGTGGCGATCCACGGCGAGGTCAAGGCCTTCGTCTACTACATCGTGCCGATCAGCCGCGAGTTCCACGCCAAGGTCGAGGATCTGGGCCTCTAAGGGCGAAGGGGGACCGCGCCGGCGGACCGCGCCGGCCCCGGAGCTCCCCTCCCCTCCCCTCCCCTCGCCGCTGCCGCCAGGCTCCCTCCCCCACACAACGCGACCGCCACAGCAGAGCGCTGGGCGGTCGGGAGAGGTCGGGGGGAAACCGGGGAGGGTCAGCGGGCATGGCCCCCACCGAGAGGGCCGCCCGCCACCGCGCTCAGCTGGCCTGGCGCTCGACGACCCGGCGGACCGGGATGCTGCTCACGAGGGCCACGTGGCCGTCCTCGCGGGCGAGCTTGAACTCGGTGCCGTGGTCGTCTTCGATCTCGACGTACCGGCCGATGACCTCCATGATCTCGGCCTTCATCTGCTCGAGCTGGCCGGGGGTCAGGTCGACCTGGTCGTGGATCAGCAGGAACTTCAGGCGCTGCTTGGCGTCGTCCTTGCTCGGGCGGGTGTCCCCGCCGAACAGCCGCTTGAGGATCTCTCTCATCCCGCCACCTCCCGGGAGGGCGCGAGGCCCATCCACCGCTTGAGCGTCGCCCAAAAGCCGGTGTCGTGGTTGAACACCATCTCGGGAACGTCCTTCTCACCCTTGATGCGCCGGGCGATGCGCCGGTAGGCCTCGCCGACGATGCTCTCGTCGTCGAACGCCGCGGGCATGCCCTTGTTGGCGGTCACGATGACGTCCTCGTGGTCCGGCACGATCCCGAGCAGCGGGATGGCGAGGATCTCGAGGATGTCCTCCTTGTTCATCATGTCGCCGGACGCGACCATCCGCGGCCGGACGCGGTTGATGATGAGCTCGGGCTCGGGCAGCTCGGCCGCCTCGACCATCCCGATGATGCGGTCGGCGTCGCGGATCGCGCTCACCTCGGGGGTGGTCACGATGATGGCGCGGTCGGCGCCGGCGATGGCGTTCTTGAAGCCCTGCTCGATGCCCGCCGGGCAGTCGACCAGGACGAAGTCGAACTCGGCCTTCATCTGGGTGATGAGCTCGCGCATCTGCGCGGGCGTGACGGCGTTCTTGTCGCGCGTCTGCGCCGCCGGCAGCAGGTAGAGGGTGTCGGCGCGCTTGTCGCGGATGAGGGCCTGCTTGAGGCGGCACTCGCCCTCGATGACGTGCACGAGGTCGTAGACGATGCGGTTCTCGAGGCCCAAGATGACGTCGAGGTTCCGGAGGCCGATGTCGGCGTCCAGCACCGCGACCTTGGCGCCGCCCCGGGCGAGGGCGACCCCCAGGTTGGCGGTGGTGGTGGTCTTTCCGACCCCACCCTTGCCGGAGGTGATGACGATGCACTCGCTCATGGGGCGATCTCCACAGGGAGCAGCAGGGGAGAGGGCGCTGATGCAGCCCCTCGGGGTGGGTCAGGTCGGCGTTCACCGACCGATGCGCGCGGCTCAGCCCGGGAGCCGTCCGCGGTAGTCTTCGAGCACGATCCGCCCCTCGCGCAGCAGCGCGACGACCGGAGAGAACCCACCCTTCGCGAGGCGGTCCCGCGAGAAGAGGGCGAGGAGGCCGCCCGACCGCGGCGCGGCGCTGTCGAGGGGAAAAGCGATGTGGTCGGCGATGCGGAGCTGGGCCGGCTTCAGATCGAAGCCGAGCACGATGGCCTCTTCGTCGCCCTGGGCGCCGGCGTGGGCGAGCCCGCGCAGCGAGCCGAGCACGACGATGTTGCCGCCGGCCTCGATGTGCGCTCCGGCGTTGACGTCGCCGTAGACCACCACATCGCCCGGGAAGCGGATGATGGCCCCCGAGCGCAGGGTGCGAGACACCGCGAGCACGCGCCGATCCCCCTCGCGGGTCCAGACCGGCTGGA
>JBJONS010000163.1:0-6507 GCA_046051725.1 Pseudomonadota bacterium
ATCGTCAGCACGGGCTTCGGCACGGTCGAGAACGCCATCCAGGCCCTGCACGAGGGCGCCTTCGGCTTCCTGCTCAAGCCGGTCCGCCCGAGCGTGCTGCAGACGATGCTGACCCGGGCGACCTCGGCCTTTCGGCAGCGCCGCGACCTCGAGCTGCACCGCGACATCCTGCACTCGGTCAAGGACGTCGTCGCCGCCGCCGGCGCCGACGGCCGCATCTCCTACGCCAACCATGGCGCGGCCGAGGCCTTCCGCCGCCCGCTTGAGCAGCTCCACGGCTCCGACCTCGCCGACTGCATCGAGGTGCCCGAGCGCGACGGCAGCGGCGAGTACCGGATCCACCTGCCCGACGGCGAAGAGGGCGTGCTCGAGGGCAGCTGGACCTCGCTGCCCGGCGACGGGCAGGGCGTGCGCCTGCGGGTCCTGATCGGGCGCGACGTGACCCGCGAGCGCAACGCCCGCCGGGACCTGATGCGCTCGGGCGCGCTGGCCGAGCTGGGCATGATGCTGGCCGAGGCCGCCCACGAGATCAACAACCCAGCGGCCTTTTTGCTCGCGAACCTCAGCACCCTGCAAGAGGACCTCGCCGAGGGCACCCTCGACCCCACCCTCGCCGCCGAGATGGTCAGCGAGTGCATCGTCGGCGTGCGGCGCATCTCGGGCATCGTCTCGCGCCTGCGCAGCCTGACCCGGGCCCAGATCGAAGAGCAGCCCGAGCAGGTCTTCCTCGCCCAGGTCGTGCGCGAGGCGGTCTACATCGCCCGGGTCCGGGTGGGCCGCCGGGCGAACGTGCACCTCGTCATCGACCGAGACGTCGAGGTCATGGCCACCCAGGGCCGGCTCTCACAAGCGATCATGAACCTCGTGGTCAACGCGGCCGACGCGCTCGAGGGCCAGATCAGCCCGCCGCCGCTCATCGAGGTCAGCGTCGGGGTCGACGCGAGCGACCCGGCCCGGGGGGCGCGCATCGACGTGGCCGACAACGGGCCCGGCGTGCCGGCCCACATGCGCGACCGGCTGTTTGAGCCCTTCATGACGAGCAAGGCCCAGGGCGGGGGCACCGGGCTCGGCCTGCCCATCAGCCGCTCGTTTGTCGAAGACATCGGCGGCACGCTGCGCCTCGAGGCCACCGGCCCGTCAGGCAGCCGGTTCCGGGTGCTGCTGCCCCACCTCGGCGCGGGCGACCCGGCCAGCGACGGGGGCGGGGGCCTGGGTTAGCGCGCCCCTCCCCTGGGGCCGCGCCCCACGGCCGGAGGTCGCGTGAAGCCGCTCATCCCGAACTTCCCCGTGCTGAAGTTCCCCATCGTCGATGACTTCGCCATCCACGGCTTCGGCATCCTCGTCGCGCTGGGGTTCATGTGGGGCTCGCGCATGTCGATGCGCAAGGTCGCCCGCGACGGCCTCGACCCCGAGCTGGTCAACCGCATCGTCGGCTGGATGGTCGCCGGCGTCTTCGTCGGCGGCCACCTCGGGCACCTGCTCTTCTACTACCCAGAGCAGCTGATCTCCGACCCCTTGTCGATCCTGCGGGTCTGGGACGGCCTCTCGTCCTTCGGCGGCTTCGTCGCCTGCGCCCTGCTGGCCATCGTCTTCTTCAAGCGCGAAGACGCCCGCATCCGCTCGATCAACCGCCAGCGCAAGAAGGCCGACAAGGCCCTGCTGCCCGGCATCAACCTCTTCGGCTACTTCGACGGCCTGTTCTTTGGCTTCACGCTGGGCTGGTTCTTGGGGCGCCTCGGCTGTTTCGTCGCCCACGACCACGCCGGCGTGCAGACCGACTTCTGGCTCGGCGTCTACGGCATGTGCACCGACGCCCCGGCCGGGGCGGCGGCGACCTGCGACGGCCTGGTCAGCTGCGTCGAGAAGGTCGGCTACCTCGTCAACAACCCGCGCGAGGCCGCGATGGGGGCCGCCTGCCACGACCTCGGCCTGTACGAGGCCTTCTGGTCGCTGGCGATGATCCCGCTGTTCAAGCTGCTCGACCGCCAGCCGCGCTTCCCGGGCTTCTTCGCCGGCATGTGGCTGCTCTGCTACGGCCCGGCCCGCTTGGTGCTCGACATCTTCCGCACCGCCGACACCCGCTACTTCGGGGTCACGCCGGCCCAGGTCGGCTCGTTTGCGATGATCGCCATCGGCGTCGCCATCCTGTGGACCCAGCGCAACAAGACGCCGCTGGTCGTCGCGTACGGGCAGCAGGTCGCCGGTGGAGCCGAGCCCCCACCGCCCGCCGACCCCACCTGAGCTCCCCGGCCCACCAACGGGCCAGACCGGGGCGGGAGCGTCCGGGGGAGCCCCCAGACGCCCCCGGGCGCGCTCAGAAGCGGAGGCCGACGCCCCACTGCACGTGCAGCCCGCGCAGCGCGACCTCGCCGAGGCTGGCCGTGTCGCCCGCCGCGTCGAGCGGCCGTGCGTCCTCGGGCCCGGCCTCAAAACGCAGGCGGGTGTGGGCGCCGTAGCCGAGCTCAATGTGGGTCCCGAGCCGGACCGGGCCGACCTTCACCGGCCGCACATCGACGCCCAGCGCGGCCACCCCACCCACCGCCGCGGCGCGGCTGCGAAGCTGGTTGAGGTTGTCGTCTTGATCGATGTTTTCATCGAGGAGGTACCGACCGAGCAGCGCGCTGCCCTGCAGCGTGGCGTAGGGCGCGAACCAGGCCCGGACGGGGCGCTGGACCTTGACGCCGGCCGTGATCTGCTGGACGGCGAGGGCCTGCACCACGCTGCCGTAGTCGTCGTCACCGTAGGGCACGCCGATTGACTGGGCGCGCTGGGCGCGCTGCCAGCCGGCGACCACGCTCCACGGCCCGGCGAGGCCGTAGCCGGCCCGCACGCCGACCGGGGCGACCGGCCGCTCGGCGAGGAGGTCTTCGAGCAGGCCATCTTCGACCACGCCCTCGCGGCCGACCACGAACGAGAGCTCGTGGCTGTGGTCGGCGCGGGGCGCGGCCGCCGCGGGGGCGGCGAGGGCGAGGGAGAGGGAGAGGGCGGAGGCCGCCGCCCAGAGGGAGGAGGTGCGCGTCATCATGGGGATCTCCATCCGGTGGGGGGTCAGTCGTCCGCGCGGCGCGGCAGGGTGGGCTCGTTGAGCATGTCCATCGTGGCGAAGCCGGCGATGGAGCTGACCTCGTCGTTGGCCGGGTCGTAGAAGCTGACCAAGCCGAGCGGCGAGGCGTGGGCGATGGCCACCCGGCCGTCGTCCAGGCGCACGAGGCTGCGGGGCGGCGCCGGCAGCTCGACGGGGGTCGCGAAGCTCGGCCGGCTGAGATCGACCTTGTAGAGCTGGTCGTCGCCCTCGAGCAGCAGCAGCACGAAGCTCTGCTCTCCGCGGGTGCTGAGCGCGAGCCCGACCGGGGCGCTGCTGAGCGCGAGGTTGGTCGGCTGGCCCGCGCCGAGCTCCATGACAAACAGGCCGTGCAGGTCGTCCTGGGCGCTGCCGTCGCCGTAGCCGTCCGGCGTCATCTCCCCGACGACGAAGCGCCCGTCGTCGCTGAGCTGCAGCCGCTGCAGGGGGTTGCCCGCGCGCTGCTCGTCGACCTCGGCGGTCTCGAGATCGATGACGTAGACGTCCTTGTACGCGTCGCTCTGGGTGGACCAGGCGATGAGCGTGCTGCCCTGCTGGAGGGTCCGGTTGACCGGGTGGTCGAGCGAGAAGCGCTGCACCCGCTCGTTGGTGAGCCCGTCGAGCACGTCGAGCGCCGCGATGTCCTGGTAGCCGACCAGGGTGGCGACCTCGGCGCTGCCCTCGCCCAGCGCGAGCTCGGCGAGCAGGGACGGGATGCCCTCGAGGTCCTCGATGTCGATGGACTCGTTGATGAGGTCCAAGCGGTACAGCTCGCGCCCGCCAGCGACCGCGAGCAAGCAGTAGCGCCCGCCGCCGGCGACGAGGGCCTGCTCGGGCACGATGACGGTGTCGACGTCGAGCGCCAGCGGGTAGGTCACCAGCACCTCGGCGGTGGCCAGGTCGACCACGACCACCTGCGAGGTCGACAGGATCACCGCCCGGTCGTTGGTGCCGTCGGCCTCGGTCGTGAACAGCACCTGCTTGGGGCTGCTGCCGGTGGACACGGCGAGCGGGGCGCCGCCGCCCATCGGCAGGAAGACCACCTCGGTCAGGTCGGCGATGCCGCTGACCTCGGGGTAGCCGCCCTGGGCCGGATCGAGGAAGGCGACGGCGGTCTGGCCGTCGGGGCTGAACTGCAGCGTGTTGAAGTGCGGCGCCAGCGCGTAGGTGCCGTCGGTGCGGTGGCCCGAGACGAGGCGCAGCTCGCTGCCCTCCTCGAGGGAGTCTTCCGGGCACTCATCGACCAGCACGATGTCTTCGTCGTCCTCGGCGCAGATGGGCCAGCGGGCGAAGACGAAGGCCTCGGCCCCCGACGGCAGGGGGATGACCTGCTCGGGGGCGGCGCCGTCGAGATCGACCTGGTGGACCGTGCCGTCGGGCGCGAGCTCGAGCAGGGCGCCGGCGTGCGGCAGGCGGACGTAGACCCGGTCGCCGGCGGCGACCAGCGCGTCAGACCACAGCGCCTCGTCGAGATCGGTCTCACCGACGGGATCGAGGCGGGACCAGGGGTCGCAGCCGGTCAAGGCGGCGAGGGTGGCGAGCGGGAGGAGGCAGGCGCGCAGGGCCGGGCCGCGCGCCGCGCAGCGGGGTGCGTGGGGCATGGGGAGCTCCAAAGGGAGGGAGGGAGAGGCCGCGCTCAGCGCTCGATGGCCGCGTTCAGCTCAAAGCCGGTGATGGTCTGCAGGTCGCCCGAGTCCGGGTCGTAGAAGCTGATCCGGCCGAGCGGGTGCTCCTGGCTGACGTAGACGGTGCGGCCCTCGGGCAGGATGCCGAGGTGCGAAGCGGCGCTGCTCAGCTGCACCTCGTCGTGGATGAGGCGGGCGTAGTCGAGCTGCAGCAGGCTCGCGGTGCCCTCGAGCGTCAGGAAGCCCAGCCCGCCGTCTTGGGTGCTCGCGAGCTGATCCGGCGGCGCCACCAAGCGGATGGGGTTGGTGAAGTAGTCGTCCATGTCGACCAGGGTGAGCGCGTCGCGGTTGTAGAACGGCGAGCTGCTGTCCAGATCGCCGTTGGCCCCCGGCTGGTGCAGCACGATGCCCGCCTTGCCGTCCGGCGAGAGCGCCATGCCCGCGACGCCCTTGAGCAGGCCATAGAGCGAGATCGAGTCCTCGATCGCCACCGTGCGGTCCCAGGCCGCGAAGGCCGGCGCGCCGCTGGCGGTGCTGTAGAGCAGGCCCCGCGAGTTGTCGGGCGACATCAGCACGCTGCCAAAGGGCACGGCATCGGGCAGGGCGATGACCTGCGGCTCAGCGAAGACATCGGCCAGCTCGTAGATCCACAGCTCGTTGCTGCCGCGGGCCACGGCGACCGCCTGGGTGCCGTCGGGGGTCACGTCGATGTCGGTCGGGTTGTCGCCCACCGCGACCGCGCCGACCTCGCCGGTGACCAGATCGACGACCACCAGCTCGGTGGCGCCGAACTGCCGGATGATCGCAGTCTGGCCGTCGGGGGTGAGCACCAGCTCTTCGGCGACCGGCGCGTCGAGGGTGTCGGCGGCGATGCGGACCCGCACCGGCTCGAGCGCGTCGGCGGTGAGATCGACGATGGCGAGGTAGTCATCGCTGACCACGAGCAGGCGCTGGTGGTCGGGCGTGAAGCGGACCTGGCGCGGGTTGTAGCCGACGATCAGCGGCGTGTGGTCGAGGCGCCCGAGGTGGACCAGCGAGACCTCGTTGTAGGAGGTCGCGCCGACGCTGGTGTCCTCGAGCGCGCCGTCGTGCCAGGCGGCCACCCACTCCCCGTCGCCCGACATCACGAGCTGGTTGAGGTTGGGCCGCAGCCCGACCGTGGACTGGGTCAGGGCCTCGGTGTCGAGCACGGTCAGATCGTCCGATCCCTCGTTGAAGACCGCCGCCACGCTGTTGTCGGGGCTGACGACCACCTCGGTCGGGCCGGCGCCGACCGGCGCGGTGATGACCGAGAGCGTCGCGACCTCGATGCGGGTCACCGTGTCCCGGTCGGTGTTCGCCACAAAGACGAAGCGGGGGGTCGCGGCCGGCGGCCGGCTGAAGTCGTCCTCGGGCTCCTCGGGCTCGAAGCCGTCATCGCCGCCGCCGCCGTCGGCGGCCCCGTCGAGGTCCTCGGCGCCCGAGGCGTAGCCGGAGTCGTAGGCAGCGAAGGCCGCTTCGTTGCCCGCGCAGCCGGCGAGGGCCAGCGGGCCGGCCAGCAGGCCGATGAGGAGAGGGGTGGGGAGCAGGCGAGCCATGGTTCCTCCGTCGCGGGGGTGTGCCCAGCCGTTGAGCAAGGGCCGTGCCAACGACCGAAGATAGCCGTCCAGGCGGCAACTTGGGCCAGGAGCCCGCCCGCATCTAGCAAAACCGCGGCGCGGCTGTCGCGGGACAGGTCCCCTCCCCGGGGCGCCCCTGACGCGGACCGGCCGCAGGCTCCGGCCTCAGCGCCGGGCGGCGGCGGGGAAGGCGAAGCCGCCGCGGTGCGCGGCCCAGGCCGCC
>JBJONS010000164.1:0-4239 GCA_046051725.1 Pseudomonadota bacterium
CCCACACCGGCGCCCCGCCCACACCCCACCGCCAAAAGCTCGCTCCCTCCGCCCTACCCGCAGACCGCCGCCCAGACCCCCGCCGCCCGTGCTCCGCTCTCGCCCGGAGGTCTCCGATGCCCGCCTACGCCAACCGCTCCCGCGCGGCCCTGCTCGCCATGGCCAGCCCGCTCGTCGCCGCCACCCGCGCCCTGCTCAGCAGCCCCGCAGCCCTCGACGCCGCCCGCGCCGTCGAAGAGGCGGCCCTCGCCCTCGACCTTGAGGTCAGCGGCCGCCGCGCCGCCACCAGCCGCCTCTCGGCCGAGGTCGCCGCCGCCATCGCCCGCGAAGACAGCCTCGACCGTCGCGTCGCCGGGCTGCACCGCGCCCTCGACGGCCTGCGCGCCATGGGCCTCGGCGCGGCCGAAGACCTGCTCGAGCGCCTCTTCCCCGCCGGCCTCGGCACCGTCATCGGCCCCAGCGGCCGCGCCCAGGTGCCCGAGTACCAGCGCCTCGCCGACGCCCTGCACGACGCCCGCGACGAGGCCGGCGCCGCGCACTTCGCGGGCCTGCTCCCCGCCCTGCGCGACGACCTGCGCGCCTACTGCGCCGCCACCCTCGACAAAGACGAGGCGCACCGCGAGGGGGCCGCCCGCGCCACGGGGGCCGCCGAGGCCGCCGCCGCGCTCAAGCAGGCCCTCACCCACCTCGACCGCGTGGTCGAGCTCGAAGCCGGGGGCCCCACCGCCGCCCTCTACCAGCGCTGGGCCCTGGTCGTCCGCGGCATCAGCTGATCGGAGGGGGCTCGGGGCGCCCACGCCCCTCCGCCGGGCGCGCCCGGGGCCCCGGTCGGCGCTCCGCCTGCGGCGGGATCGCCGCCCGCCCGGGCTTGGTCGCTGCGCGACCGCGGCTGCGCCGCGCCCCGCGTCCGGGCGGGCGCGGGCCGCATCGGCCGTTGAAGCACCCATCCCCGCCGCAGGGGAGCCCCGCCCTCGCCTGCTGAAGCAGGCATCCCCGCCGCCCGGGAGGGCCGCTTCGGCTGCTGAAGCATGCATCCCCGCCGCCCGAGAGGGCTGCCTCACCTGCTGAAGCGGCCATCCCCGCCTCCCGGTGGGCCCGCATCGGCAGCTGAAGCGGGCATCCCCGCCGCCCGGGAGGGCCGCCAAGGCCGCTGAGGCAGGCATCCCCGCCGCCCGGGAGGGCCGCTTCGGCTGCTGAAGCGCCCATCCCCGCCGCCCGGGAGGGCCGCATCGGCTGCTGAAGCAGGCATCCCCGCCGCCCGGGAGGGCCGCGTCGGCTGCTGAAGCGGACATCCCCGCCGCCCGGGAGGGCCGCGTCGGCCGCAGAACCGCACATCCCGCCTCGCCCGCCGCTTCGCGCGCGCCAGGCAGGCCAGAGGGCCGCGCGTGCGCGGGTCGCGCCCCGCGCGACCGAGGGCGCAGCCCGAGCCCGGCGGACGGCCGCCGACCGCCGCAGGCGGGCGGGGCGCCCCGCCTTCTCCGGTCGCGAGGCGGCGACTGTGGCCCCTCGGCGAGCCGGACGGCTACGCGTCGACCTCGATGAGCAGGTGCGTCTGCACGTCGACCTCGCTCAGCCCGCGCAGGGTCAGCACCCGGCAGGCGCGGACCCGCCCGACCAGGCGCTGCTTGACCTCGGCGGCAGGGCCCGACCCCACCCGCAGGGGCAAGGGCTGGTCGGGCTGCTTGAGGCCGTCGCCCGGCGCCCAAGGCAGCTCGCTGGCGTAGACCACCCCGCTGTCGAGATCGGTGATCATGGGCTGGTGGTCGGCCTCGACCAGCGTGTTGCTGAACAGCCCCGCGACCCGCCGCCGCAGGAAGCAGACCTCGACCCGATGGCCCACCGGCACCGGCGCCACCAAGACCACGACCAGCTCGACCGTGCGCGTCGGCATACGGACACCCCCTCTGACGCCGCTGGCTAACCGACGGGACGAGACGGAGCGGGGCAGGGCATCGACACCGGAGCAGGCAGAGGACCGCGCCGCCCCCGCCTGAGGCCCCACGTCCCGATCGACGCCGCACAGGCCGCTCCAGCGGCGCACCATGGGCTATGGCAAGCTGGACGCCCGCCCCGGAGCCCGCCGTGCCCACGCCCCCCGCCACCTGCCTGACCCCCGCCGCGCTCTCTGCCGGCGGCGCGCCCCACGCCGCGCTGCCCGCCCTGCCGCCGGGCATCGGCCTCGCGCCCGCGGGCGGCCCGCCCCGCCCGCCGGTCGACCGCACCCACTACGGCACGCCCTACGACGACCACCTCGACACGGCGCACTTCACGATCAACTGGGCGCCCGGCGCCGCCACCATCGAGCAGGCCGAGGCCGCGGGCGTGGCGCTCGAGCGCGCCTGGGACGCCTACGCCGCCGCCGGCTGGCCCGCGCCGGTGAGCAGCGACAGCTATTTTCTGTGGGTGCTGCTCGACCCCGAGCTCGGCGGCACCGGGCTGACCGCCGAGTATTATACCGACGAATACCCCCAGGGCTATCCGGTGATCTGGCTCAACCCTCTGTGGGCCGAAGACGCGCCCTTCTTCTCGAGCTTGGCCTCGCACGAGCTGCACCACGCCGTGCAATACGCCATGCGCGAGACCTGGGCGCCCACGGGCGAGAGCTGGATGTGGGAGGCCACCGCCGGCTGGGCCTCGTGGCTGGTCGAGCCCGACACCCGGGCCATCGACTACACCATCGAGTGGTACGCCGCTGACGCCCACCTCGCCGCCGACACGATGAACAGCGGCCATGAGTATGGCATGGCCGCCTTCACCCAGCACCTCGACCTGACCCAAGGCGGCCCCGAGGCCATCCGCGCATTGTGGGAGGTGGGGGCGACAGACCCCGCCCCCTGGGTCGACCTGCTGCCTGGGGTCTATGGCGAAGACGCGGGGACGCTGTTCGCGCGCTTCGCGGTCGACTTCGCCAACGACAGCTACGGGGGCACCGCCCGCTGGGCCGACCCGCCGCTGCACGAGCCCGAGGCCGGGCCGCACAGCGCCGAGGCCTATGGCTCGCGGGCCTATGCGCCCGAGGGCGGCGGCCGGTGGACCTTGGTGGTCGACGAGGGGGAGGCGGTCATCGCCGGCCCCGACACCCTGGGCGATACGGTCGAGGTCGCCGACGGCGAGGCTTTTACGGTCACCGCCACCAGCCCCCGCGGCGCCACCTGGCGGCTCGAGCCGACGGTCGAGGACAGCGGCGGGCCCGATGACGGCAGCGTCGACCTCGACGACACCGATGGTGGTGAGAGCGGGGGCGAAGGTGAGACCGCCGCCGGAGAGGGCGGCGGCAAGGGCGGCGGCTGCGCCAGCGCGCCGGGCCTGTCGGTCGGCTGGGTGCTGGTCGGGGCGGTGGCGCTGGTCGCGCTGCGGCGGCGGGGCTGACAGAGGGCCGGTCTCAACGCGAGGGGGTCGGGGGGCCCGCTCACTCGTAGCCCGGCGCGTCCTCGTCGCAGTAGAAGCTGACCTGGGTGAGCACGCCGGCCTTGAGCTCGACCGCCGCCGGCCCCGCGCAGGCGCCGCTGGTCGGCCCGGTGACCGTGATGTGCACCGGCCCCGGCGGCAGGTTGAGGTACATCAGGTCATTGCGGTCGTCGGTGGTCAGGGGCTGCGTATCCCACTGATCGGTCGCGTACTCGCGATAGGGCCCGTCGTAGGACACATCGACGGTGACCGTCGCGCCGCCGATGTCGCGGTCTTGGGGGTCGAGGGCGTCGACCATCAAGAAGCCGAGCGCGGGGTCTTGGGTGGCCCCCAACGGCGCGCAGAGCGCGTCGACGTCTTCGCTGGACCCCAAGGTGTAGGGGTAGGGAAGCGCGGGGTTGTCTGCCTCACGGGTGTGGATGTACGCCTCCATCGGCAGGGTGAGCGGGTGCTCGCTGCGGAAGGTGATCCACTCGCGGTCGGCGACCCGCCAGGTCCACAGGCCGGCCGCGTCGCTGGTGACCTCGCCGTCGCCGTCTTGGTCGAGGGCGAAGCTGCGGACCCCCTCGAGGGCCGCGCCGGTCGGCGCCCACTTCACGTAGCCGTACATGGTGAACAGCGGGGCGCCGCCGCCGCCGTCGGCGCCATCCGCGCCGTCGGCGCCATCCGCGCCGTCTGCCGCCCCGTCGGCGCCATCCGCGCCATCCGCGCCGGCGCCCCCGTCGGCGCCATCGGCCCCCTCAGCCCCCGCGCCGTCGGCCCCAGCGTCGCCTTGGGTCTTGGCCGCGCCCCCATCGGCGGCGCAGGCAGCGAGCAGCCCGGGGAGGGCGA
>JBJONS010000165.1:0-3051 GCA_046051725.1 Pseudomonadota bacterium
CTTCTTCGTCGTCTTTTGCTTGAATTTCTTCTTGCCAGGCTGCTGCACCACCGTCTTGGTCTTGGGCACGGTCACCGGCGTGGGCGTGACCGTCTCGGTCTGACCGCCGCTCTCGACCTTCTTGTCGGTGCTCACGCCCTCGCTGGGCACGCCGCCGACCTCGGTGCCGCCGCCCTCGGTGTCCGACACGACCTCGCTCTCCGAGGTGTCGGAGCTGACCGACGAGCCCTCGTCGCTCGTGATCGGCGTGGGCGACGGCGCGTTGGTGGACTCACCGACCGGCTGGTGCACCTTGGGCGGGTCGACCACCGTGCCGAGCTCCGGTCGGGCCGTGGTGCCGTCTTTGGTCCGCGGGAGCAGCTCAGCGTTGGAGCCGATGGTATCCGAAGACATCGAGCCTTTGACCTGCGTGGTCGTCTTGCGGAGGTCATTGAGGTTCCCCTCGTTGATCCCGTTCAAGCTGACTTTGGTCGTGGGCAGCTGGCCCCCGGGCAGCGGTTTGGGAAGCGGCGTCGACTGCATCCCAAACAAGGTCTGCACCCGCCGGCCTTCTTTCATGCCTGTGTCTTTGGTGAACTTTCCCGCCAGACCGGTCACCTTCGCGTTGAAGTGCTCATAGGTGCCATCATTTTTTTTGCGCACCTGCCGCGTAATCGGGGCGGTCATGTGCGGGCTCAGCTTCGACAAGGGCAGGCTGTTGTCGAACTTGCCCTGCGACACGTTGCTCTGGCTCCAGGTGTTCTTGCCCTTGGTGGTGTTCAAGGTCATCGCAAGCGCTTTATCTTGCTCGTAATTGTTAAGGAAGGCACCGTCATTCTGCTTGTCGCGCGACTCAAGCTCAGACCCCTTGCGCCCCACATGCTCATGCCGGGCATGCGCGCCAGGAGCGTTGGGATCGACCCCATTGGTCCCCGAGCGGCCCTCTGAGCGCTCCAGCAGGCTGTGGGCGTTGGAGATCTGCTGCTGCACGGGCGAGAGGCCGGGCCGCGGCGGGGCCTTCGGAACGGGCGAGGGCTGGATCGTCTGCGCGTTCTGCGGCGAGACCGTCGGGCTCGATGTCGTCGATGACGTGGTCGGGGCGGTGGTCTTCCCGCCCTTTCCCCAGCTCGGGTCGCTCTTCTTGACCACGGTGATCGACTTCTTGGACATGACCCGCCCCTCCGCAATTTCCCTTAACCCGCCCGCCCAGACCTGACACCGGGTGCCTCGATCCGCGCGGCCCGCCGCCGCTGGCGCCCCCGCACGATACTCCGGCCCGCCCCGCCCGGAGGTCCCCGTGCCCAGCCCCGCGCTCGCTCCGCTGCTGGTGGCGGCCCTGGTCGGGCTCTGCGTGGTGGTGCAGGGCAGCGTCAACGCCATCGTCGGCCGCGGGGTCAGCCTCTGGCTGGTGGTCGTCGCGAACAACCTGCTGGCCGCCACCTTCGCGCTCGGCCTCTGGCTGGCCCAGCGCGGGCTCGGCGGGGCCGGCGGCTGGGCGGGGCTGCGGGCCGAGCTCGGCCGGGTCTCGCCGCTGGTCGGCCTCTCTGCCCTCTGCGGGCTCATCATCGTCTCGGGGGTGCCCTTTGCCATCCGCTCGATCGGCGTCAGCCGGACCCTCCCCCTCGTCATCGGCGCCCAGCTCGTCGGCGCGCTGCTCTGGGACCTCCGCGCCGGCAGCCCGCCCTCGGCGGCCCGGGTCGGCGGGGTCGCGCTGGTCCTGCTCGGCGCGGTCCTGGCGGTCCGGGGCTGAGCGGGCCCGGCTCCTCTCTCCGGTCCTCCCGCTGGCCCTGCTGCTGGCCTGCGGCGGCGCGCCCAAGGGCGGCGCGCTCACCGCCTCCGCCGACCCGTGGGAGGACGGCCCCTATGGTGTGGGCCGCAGCGCCCTCTCCCTCGACTTGGGCCGAGAGCTGCGGGTCGAGGCGTGGTTCCCCGCGGCGGCCGCCGGCGCCGCCTCTCCCATCGAAGAGGCCTACCTCGACGACCCGGCCCAGCAGGCCACCTACGCCGCGCTGCTCGAAGACGCCCCGGTGGGCTGCCCGAGCACGGCGACCCGCGCAGACCCCGCCGCCGAGGCCGCAGACGGCCGCTTCCCGGTGGTGGTGTTCTCGCACTGCAGCGGCTGTGTGCGCTTCTCGAGCGTCACGGCCATCGAGCGCTTGGTCAGCCACGGCTTTGTCGTGCTGGCCGCCGATCACGCCGGCGACACACTTTTCGACAGCCTCGCCGGCGACGCGCTGCCGCTGAGCACCGCGACCCTGCAGCTGCGCCTCAGCGACCAGCAGGCCCTGCTCGACGCGCTCGAGGCCCCGCCTTCGGGCGCCTGGGCCGCGGTGGCCGAGCTGGCCGACCTCAGCCGGATCGGGGCGATGGGCCACAGCTTTGGCAGCGTCACCACCGGACTGCTGGCCCAAGAGGACGACCGGGTGCGCGCGGCGCTGGGCGTCGGCGCCCCGATGGAGAACCCCCTGCTGGCCGGCGTCGAGATGGAGGACCTCGACCTGCCGCTGCTGCTCGTGCTGCTCGCCGAAGACAACAGCATCACCGAGGTCGGCAACGAGCTCATCCGCAGCAACGCCGCCGAGCCGCCTGGCCCCGCCTTCTTGGCCGAGGTGGCCGACGCCGGGCACTTCTCGGTCTCGGACCTCGCCGGCCTGACCGAGGACCTGATGCCCGGCTGCGGCGAAGACCAGCGCCAGACCGCGCCCGGCCAGTCCTTCACCTACCTGCCGCCCCGCGCCGGGCTGCCCCTGCTCGGCGCCCTGTCGGTCGCCTTCTTCGACGAGCACCTGCGCGGCGAAGACCAGGCGCTGGTCCGGCTGGACCTGCCCGCGGGCACGACCCTGAACCAGACCGCCCCCCGCTGAGCCCCGCCCCCGCGCGCGCACCCGAGGACCCCATGCCCCGCTCCCCGACGGACCTGCGCCGCGCATCCTCCCGCTTGGCGCGCTGGACGCTGCTCTCGATGATCGCCCTGCCGCTGACCGCCGGCAAGCTCAAGCTGCCCAACCCGCTGGCCGGCGTCAAAGAGGGCCTGCGGGTCGGCTATGTCGCCGGCTCGAAGATGCACGCCTA
>JBJONS010000166.1:0-5427 GCA_046051725.1 Pseudomonadota bacterium
CGGCCTGGGCGTGACCGCGCCCGCCGCCGAGGGCGGCGCCCGCTGGGTCCGGCGCGCGCCCGAGCAAGACCAGCCCGAAGGCGAAGTGGACGAGGACCTCGACCTCGAAGCGGGCGACGACGACGAGGATCTCGCCGCGCTGCTCGCTGGCGTGCTGCCCGACGCCGATCTGGTCGAGCTGATCCGCCGGCAGAGCGCCCCGCCCGAGCCTGAGCTGGTCATCGAAGACGACGACCAGGACGACGATCCGGCCTGAGCGCGCGACGGCGGGCCGGGCTCAGCGCGGGGCCTTCTGGATCCCGGGGAACTGGGTCCCGGCCCGCGGGTCGACCCCCATGAAGACCGGGCGGGCCCGGCCCAGCTCGACCGTGAAGCTCATGGTCGGCAGGTAGATCTTCCCGTCGGCCTCGATGAGCTGGCGGGGCGGGTTCGGGAAGGGGCCGGCCAGCCGGAAGGCCTGCAGCACCGCCTCATCCAGCTCGGGCGAGCCGCAGGGCTGGGTCAGGTTCATCGCGACCACCGCCCCGTCGCTGTCCAAAATGACGTCGACCACGGTGGTGTAGCTCGGCCGGGCCAGCAGCACCGAGGACGGCAGGTTGTCGAGGTTCTGCGACCAGTAGAAGTTGACCAGGCGCCGGATGTGGTTGAGGTAGGTCGCGCCGACCAGCTCGCGGGTGTTGAGCTGGGTCGCCTTGCCGATCTTCTCGCGCAGCAGGTCATTGTTGGGGGCGCCGGACAGGGCCGCCGACCGGCTCGACGCCATCACCGGCGCCTGCATGCCGTCGCGGTTGGTCAGCCGGAACTGGCTCGGCAGCGCGGCCATCGGCCCGTCTTTGTCGGGATCGAAGCGCTCATTGCCGACCTGGGCGCCGGTCGACTGCTCGGTCACGTTCAGGTCCATGGCCTCCTCGACCTTGACCTCGTCGGCCTCTGAGAACTCTGGCGCGAGCACCTCGGGGTTCACCCGGTAGCGCTCGGTGCGGGTCTCCTCCTCGACCTTGTTGTCGTGCTCGGCGAGGTACTCGCTGTCGTCAGGGCGCTCCTCCTCGACCGGCGGGGGCGTGTCGACCAGCTGGCCGTCAAGCTCGGGCTCCGGGCGGGGGAGCTCTTCGGGCGGGACGGGCTCCTCGGGGGGCGTCACGATGAACTGCACCGGCCGGGTCTTGAGGCGGTCGGGCTCGGGCATCAGCGCAGGGAAGACCAGGCCGAGGATCACGAGCTGCAGCCCGAGCAGCGCCGCGGCGGCGAGCAGCCACAGCAGGTGGTTCTTCGATCGCTCCCACGGCGGCGCGGGGCGGACCCACGCGCGCGCGCGCGCCCGGCCCGGAGGCGGGGGCGGCGGCGGCGGGGTCGGCGGGGGCGCGGCCACGAGGGCCTCCGGGTGGGTGGGCGTCCGGCGGGGCTCAGCTGCGGGCGGGGTTCGCGGGGCCCGGGGCGCCCTCGGCGGCGAGGGCGTCGAGCACCGCGCGCGCGAGGTCGGCGCGCTGGGTCTCGCTCAGCGGCTCCTCCATCGACCGGCGGACGAGATCCCGCACCCCTTGAAAGGAGCTCTTCATCGCGGCGCAGCAGGGGCAGCGCCGGATGTGCTCCGCCGCGCGCTGGTGCTCGGCTGCGGGCAGCTCGCCCGCGAGCAGATCGATGAGCCGCTCGGCCATCTCCTCACAGTCCACACCGCCGGTGTCTTCCGCCATCAGGACCGCCCCTCCACATAGTCGATGAGGGCCTGCCGGAGCGCGAGGCGCGCCCGGTGCAGCCTGGTCTTCACGTTGGGCACGCTGATCTCGAGGATCTCGGCGATCTCGCGCATGCTCAGCTCTTCGTAGTCGGCCAGCACCACGACCAGCCGGTAGCTCTCGGGCAGCCGATCCACCGCGGCGCGGATCTGCTGGCCGAGCTCGGCGTCCTCGTGGAGCTTGTCGGCGATCGGCGCCCAGTCCCGCACCGGGTGCTCGGGGCGGTCGGGCCCCGCCCAGAGCTCGTCGAGGGGCGCCTCGGGCTTGCGGCGCCGGGTCCGCAGCTTCATCAAGGCGTTGTTGGTCGCGATGCGGTTGATCCAGCCGCTGAGGCTGGCCTCGCCCCGGAAGCTGCCGATGGCGCGCCACACGTTGAGGAAGGTCTGCTGGACGACGTCCAGCGCGTCCTGCTCGTCGCGCAGCATCCGCAGGGCGATGCTGTAGACCCGGGGGGAGCTCTGGCGCACGAGCTGCGAGAACGCGCCCTGGTCGCCCGCGGCGAGCCGCAGGGCGAGGGCATCGTCCGCCGCGCGCTCTGCCTCGCGCCGCGCTGCGCCGCGCTCCTCGTCCCCGTTGACCACGCCCACCCCCGCGCCTCTGTCTGTCGATCCGCTGGCCGGCGGCGCGCCGCCTGCGCGTCCGGAGCCTGCGCGTCCGGCGCCTGCGGGCGCGCTGGGATGCGACCCCCGGCTCCGTTATTCCGACCGCCGGGGGAGGGCAGCCGATGGCCGACCGAGACTGGCGCGGGCGCGCCGCCGCACCCGCTTCGCCCGCCGCGCCCCGGCGCCGCGACCGCCTGATCGGCGCGCTGCAGCAGCTCCTCGGTCGTCCGGCCGCCCCGCCAGCGCCGCCGAGCCTGCAGATCGACGGCGGGCCGGGCGGGCCGGTGGATCCGGGCACCACCGCTCTGCGGGCCGCGCTGGCCCTCGGCGTCGACGTCGACCACTTCTGCGGCGGCAAGGCGAGCTGCGCGTCGTGTCGGGTCGAGGTGCTCGACGGCGCCGCCCAGCTCTCGCCGCTGAGCCCGCGCGAGCGCATGGTCCTCGGCCCGGCGCGGGCCGCGGCCGGCGATCGCCTCTCTTGCCAGGCCCAGATCCTCGGCCCGGTGCGCCTGCGGGTCCCCGCCCGCTTCTGACCGCGGGCGCGGGCCCCGGGCCGACAATAGGTGCGGCGCGCCCCGCTGGAGCCCGACATGACCTCTCCGCAGCCCCTGCACCCCGATCGCGCGCACCTGCGCTTCGCCCTCCTCCAGGTCCGCAACGCCGGCGACGCGGCCAAGGCCGACGAGCACAAGGCCTTCGCTGACCGCCTCGGCGTGCGCCCCGACCAGCTCCGCTCGGTCGACGCGCTCAGCGAGGTCCTCGACGAGGGCAGCACCGCGGGGGTCGACGCCCTGCTGGTCGGCGGGTCGGGCCAGTACAGCGTGCTCGACGATGATCCGCGCATCCGCGCCTTCGTCGACTACCTCGCCCGGGTGTGCCACAGCGGGCTGCCGGTCTTCGCGTCCTGCTTCGGCTTCCAAGGCCTCGTGCTCGGCCTCGGCGGCGAGGTGGTCTGCGACGAAGACAACGCCGAGGTCGGCACCTACGACCTCTGGCTCACCGACGACGGCGCCGCCGATCCGCTGTTTGGGTCGCTCGGCGCCGCGTTCACCGCGCAGCTCGGCCACAAAGACCAGGCCCGCCGGATGCCCGCCGGCATGCGCAACCTCGCCAGCAGCCAGCGCACGGCGATGCAGGCGCTGCGGCTCGACGGCTGGCCGGTCTACGGCACGCAGTTCCACCCCGAGCTGACCTGGCAAGAGAACCGCGGCCGGTTCCTCCGCTACATGGCGGAGTATGGCAAGCTCTTCGGCGACGAGGCGGCCCAGCGCCAGCTCGACAGCCACCGGCCGTCCGACGCCGCCAACGCCCTGCTGGGCGCCTTTGTCGACCAGATCGTGGCGCCGCGGGCGGCGGGCCGCGCATGAGCCTCGGCGGCGGCAGCCTGGGGGTGGTCGCGGCGGGCAGCCCGTGGACCGTCGAGGCGGGGCTCCGCGCCCTGCGCCGCGGCGGGAACGCGGTGGACGCGGCCGTCTCGGCCTCGCTGATGGCCGGCGTGGCCGAGCCCCTGCTCACCGGGCTCGGCGGCGGCGGCGTCGCCACCGTGCGGGTCCGCGGCGAGGTGGAGGTCTGCGACATGTTCGGCGCGGTCCCCGGCGCGGGCAGCCCGGCCGGCGATCCCCCGCCGATGGAGGAGCTGGTCGTCGACTTCGGCGCCACCCGCCAGACTTTTCAGGTCGGGCCGGCCTCGGTCGCGGTGCCGGGCATGCCGGCGGGCCTCTGGGCCCTGCACCAGCGCCACGGCCGGCTGCCGATGGCCGAGCTGGCCGCCTTCCCGGCCGAGGTCGCCGACAAGGGCGTGCCGGTCACGCCGATCTTCCACCAGATCCTCGGCATGCTCTGGGGGGTGCAGCGCCGCGATCTGGCGTCGAGGACGTTGTTCTCGATTGACGGCCAGAACATGCTGCGGGTGGGCGACACCTTCCGCAACCCCGATCTGGCCCGGACGCTGCGGCGCTACGGCCAAGACGGCCCCGAGGCGATCACGCAAGGTGACGTGGCTGAGGCCATCCTCGCGACGCTCGGGCGGTCGGGTCGGCTCACCCGCGCCGACCTCGCCCACACCAGCGCCCGCTTCTCGGCCCCGGTCCGCTACGCCTACCGCGACGCGATGGTGCACCTCCCCGGGCCTCCGAGCATCGCCGGCCTGCTGGTGGCCCAGGCCCTGCGCGCGCTCGAGGACCACGGGCCGATGCCCGACCTGCTCTCGGTCCGCCAGCTCTGCTTCCTCGCCCACGCCCTCGACCGGGCCGACCAGACCCGCAAGGGCAGGCTGCGGCACCACCTGTTTCACCCGGCCTTCGTCTCGGGTTTTCTGCAGGCGCTCGCCCCCGAAGAGCAGGGCGAAGAGGCGGCGCACCGCGGCGGCCGCGGACCCCGGATGCCGGGCAACACCACCCACATCAGCGTGGTGGACGCCAATGGCGACGCGGTGGCCATCACCCACAGCCTGGGCGAGACCGCCGGGCGCTTGGTGCCAGGCACCGGCCTGCTGCTCAACAACTTCCTGGGCGAGCCCGACGTGAACCCGCCCGACGTCGGCCTTCCGGTGGGCAGCCGCCTGATGACCATGTGCTGCCCGACCCTCATCGAGGTCGGCGGGGCGGTGCACGCGCTGGGCTCGGCCGGCAGCAGCCGCATCCGCTCGGCGATCCTCCAAGGCATCGTGCTGCTCACCGACTTCGGCCTGCCCGCCGACGAGGTGGTCAACACCCCGCGCTGCCACGTCGAGGACGGCACGCTGTACCTCGAGGCCGAGGGCACGCCCCCGCGGGTGGTCGAGGCCATGAACACGCTGCAGTGGCGCCTGCGCACCTTCGACCGCTTCAACCTGTTCTTTGGTGGCCTGAACATCGCGACAGGGGAGGGGAGGACCTTCTCAGGCGGCGGGGACCCCCGCCGCAGCTGCGCGGTCGGGATCGCCTGAGGCCCGGCTCAGGGGCAGGCCGGGTTCTCCGCGCCCGGGCTGCCCCCGGTCGCACCGGTGCACCAGCCCTCCACCGCGTCGTTCTCGCGCTCATCCGCGCCGCTGAGCTCCACCGTCGGCGAGAGCTGCAGGCTGCGGCCGGCCGCCCGGGGCCAAGTGGGGCCCC
>JBJONS010000167.1:0-6125 GCA_046051725.1 Pseudomonadota bacterium
CCGCGCGCATCGCACAAAAACCCATGCCCAGCCGCAGGCTCGACCAAGATCTCAGCGTGCGGCCACGCCGCCGCCAAGGCCGCCCGGTCGCCCTCAGGGATGCTGGCGTCAGCGCCGCCAAAGACGGCCAGCACCTTGGCCCGCGGCGGGGGGGCGCCGAGCACGCTCGGGCTACCATCCGGCAGCGGACCTGGCACGCCGGCGCCGTAGCAGGCGATGGCCAGCGCCGGGTCGAGCGCGACGGCAGAGAGCAGGCTGACCAGCCCGCCAAAGCAGAAGCCGAGGCTGGCCCAGCGGCCGCCGGCGGCCAGCGGGTGGGCCAGGCCCAGCGCGGCGGCCTCGGCCACGTCGGCGCAGAGCTGGTCACGGGTGGTCAGGCCCTTGTGGGCCCGGCCGATCGCCACGTCGGTCGGGCCGTAGCCGAGCCGCAGCCCCGGCGCGGTGCGGTGAAAGAGCGCTGGGGTCGCGACCACGAAGCCGGCCCGGGCGAGGCGGTCGCTGACCTCTTTGATGTGGTCGTTGACCCCGAAGATCTCCTGCAGCAGGACCACGACGGGGCCCGGGGCCCGGGGCAAGGTGAGGTGGGCCTCGCCCCCGCTGGGCAGGGGGTGGCGGCGGCGGGGCGGGAAGGTCTGAACGACGGGCATGGGCAGCTCCGGCGGCATTGTGGGCGGGGCGCGGGGCCGCGGCGGGCACCACCCTGAAGACAGCGTGCTGGAGGCTGTTGATGGCGCGCGCTTGGCCCGCGCCGCGCGAGGCGGGCTGCGCGGCCGGGCCGGCCGGGGCCCCGGACCGCGCGCCAGATCGGCCTTGCCGCGCGCCACAGGGCGCGCTAGTCCGCCGGCGTTGAGCCGCGGCTCCGCGCGCAGGTCCGCGCGCCTCTCGCGTCCCTCCTCGGCGCCGCCCCGCGGCCCCGTGGTGGGGCAGGGCAGCGCCGGCGCCTCGCAGGTGGTCGCCCCCGGGGTCGCAGCGCGCGCCCCGGCGGCCTCCCCCGGACGTCGCCCTCGGGGCGGGCCCCCCTCCGCGGGGTCCGACCGGTGATCGGCGGGCCCGGCGCGGCCCTTGCGAGCGCCGGTGCGCGGGACCGAGCAGCACCCCCGTCGGGTCCCCTCTCCGCCGCGCTTCCTCTCCTCCGCGCCACCTCTGAGGCCACCATGAAGCCGAACATCCATCCGAACTACCGCTACGTGGTGTTTCAGGACACCTCCGCCGACTACGCGTTCCTGACCCGCAGCTGCGTGAACTCCCGCGACACCATCGTGTGGGAAGACGGCAACACCTACCCGCTGGTGAAGCTCGACATCTCGAACAAGTCGCACCCCTTCTTCACCGGCAAGCAGAAGCTGCTCGACACGGCCGGCCGCGTCGACCGCTTCCGCAAGAAGTACGGGATGTGATCGGTGGGGCGGCGGGTCTCTCCGCCGCCGCGCCCCCTCCGAACCCTGGGTCTTGCCCTGGGTTTGGCGGTTTTGGGGGACCGCTCGCTCTGTTCGCCCCGCCCGCCCGCCGCGCTGAATGGGCCCACGGCCCCGCGCGACCCCGGCGGGCGCCGGCCCCGGCGGGCCTCCTGTCCGCCCGCACCGCTCTCCCCGTCGCCCGCCCCTGGAGGCTCCATGTTCGCCCGCTCCGCCCTCTCCCGCGCCGTGGTCGGCGCCTGCCTCGCGCTCGGCCTGCTCTCCGCCGCGCCCTCTTTTGCGGCCGACGCGAGCAAGCCCCACCCGCACCAGGGCGTGGCCCAGAAGTTCCGCGACCCGAAGCCCTCGGCGCTGAGCGCCGACGAGTCGGCCAAGCTGCAGGCCGGCCAGGCGGTGCGCAAGCAGGTGCGCTACGGCGACGCCGGCGGCCGGGGCGTCTCGATCATGGACGTCAAGGCGACGCCTGACAAGATCTGGTCGGTGATCCTCGATTTTGGCAGCTACCCGAAGTGGATCGACCAGCTGAGCGGCTGCAAGGTGCTGACCAAGTCGGGCAGCCACATCTTCGTCGAGTTCCAGCTCAAGGTGCTCGGGATCGGCGTCCAGTACTGGATCGACCACACCTACAACAAAGAGAAGGGCAGCCTGACCTGGCAGCTCGACTACAGCAAGCAGTCCGACCTCGACGACAGCACCGGCTACTGGCTGGTCTACCCCGCGCCGGATCACCCGGGCTTCACCCGCGTCGAGTACACCGTCGACATCCGGGTCTCGGGCTGGGTGCCCAGCAGCATCGAGGACATGCTCGCCAAGAAGGGCTTGGAGCAGGCCACGGGCTGGGTGAAGAAGCAGGCCGAGGGGGCCTGAGCGCCGTCCGCCCGCGCGGGCGGGCGCGCGGCGCCACCGGCGGGGCCGCGCGCGGTAGAGTCCGCCGACCCCGGAGGGACCATGCCGCGCTTCCATCTTCCCCGCCTCGTCGCTTGCTCCGCGCTCGCCGCCGCCCTGCTGTGGGGGGTCGGCTGCCAGTCCTCGTTTGGCAAGGCCCAAAAGGCCGACACCATCGAGGGCTACGAGCAGTTCTTGGTCGAGAACCCGACCAGCCCTTACCGCCTGCAGGCCGAGACCCGCATCGAGCTGCTGCTGCTCGAGAAGGCGCGCGCCGAGGCCTCGCTGGCCGCCTATGACAAGGTGATCGAGCGCTTCCCCAACGGCCCGCTCAAAGAGAAGACGCTGGCCGAGCGCAAGGACTTCCTCTACGCCTGGGCGGATGAGACCGACACCGCCGAGGCCTGGGACAAGTTCATGACCGAGTACCCCTCGGCCGACAAGAAGCAGCTGACCGAGGCCGAGAAGCGCAAGAACATGGCGAGCCTGCGCGGCACCATCGAGCAGGGCCCGGTCGCGCTCGAAGAGATCAACCTCGCCCACATCAAAGACGGCCCGCTCGACGGCTGGCTTTTTTCGGCCGACATCACCAACAAGGGTGACAAGCCGGTCAAGCACTTGATGTTCCGGCTGCACTACCTCAACGCCGAGGGCAAGAGCGTCGACAGCGACCTCTGGCCGGTCGTCGCCACCGCCATGCCGGGCAACATGCCGATGCCCGACGGCTTCGACAAACCGATGGCGCCCGGCGAGACCCGGCGGTTCTCCTATGAGACCGGTGACATGCCGCCGTCGTGGGCCAAGACCGCCAAGCTCGTGCCGGTCGACATCAAGCTGGCGGAGTGAGCGGGGGTGCGCACCCGCCCTGCCGGCGCGCGCCGGCCCTCGGCCGAGCGGCCCCGCGCGCGCCGGGCGTGGGCGCGGCTGGGGCTGCTCTGCGCCGCGGCGGGCTGCGCGCCGCCCACCCGGCTCGAGCTCGAGCCCATCTGTGACCCCCGCGCCCTCGCGCCGGGCGAGGTGCGGGTGCGCCGGCTGCGCTGCAGCGACGACCGGGTCAGCGGCGGCGAGGGCAACACCGGCGACTGGATCCTCGAGAACAACAAGCTGCGCGCGGTCTTCCGCGAGGCCAGCAGCGCCTTGACCGCGCACGGCGTGGGCGGCGGCACCCTGGTCGACCTGATCGGCGTCGGTGGGGCCAGCGCCCAGGTCGACGTGGTGGTCGAGGTCTTGCCCCAGATCGCCGGCGGCGGCTGGCTGCGCGCGGTCGAGCTCGAGCCCCTCGACGACGGCGAGGGCTGGGCCGGGCTGGCCCTGCGGGGCCTCGACGCCGGCGGCGCTGCGCACCAGCTGCGCTGGACCTTGGACGCCGACAGCGACCGCCTCGTGCTCGATCCGCCGCTGCCGCTCGAGGTGGTGCCCTGGGCCGACGATCTCGTGCTCGGCGCCTCGCTCGAGGTCAGCGACGAGCTGAGCGCGGGCAGCGCCTCGCTGCTCGGCGTCGATGGCGCGCTGGACGTCGATCTCGGCGGAAGGGTGCGCTTTGGTGAGACCGCCGCCCTGACCGCCGGCGACCGGGCCGGCCTCGCCGCCGCGCTCGGCTGGGAGGTCGAGATCGACGTGCTCAGCGACGGTGAGTGGGTCTGGGGCCTCGACGCCGAGGGCCGGGCCCTCGCCCGCCTCGCGGTCAGCCCCGACGGGGCGGCGGTGGGGCTGATGCCGGCGGGGGTGCTGAGCCTGATCGCGACCCGCAGCGGGCACGCCCACAGCGCCATCGTCGAGGTCGAGCCCGGGCTGAACCTCGCGGTGGGCGACCGCGGCGCGCTGACGCTCGAGGCCCGCGAGGCCGACGGCTCTCCGGTCTCGGCGCAGATCCACGTCGAGAAGGTCGATCCTGACGGTGTGATCAGCGAGGGGCGCTGGTGGGCGGTGCCGGGCGGCGCCGCGCTGCTGGTCGGGCCGGGCACCTACAGCGGCTGGATCGACGCCGGGCCGGCCTTTGAGCCCCAGCGCTTCGGCCCGCTCGAGGTGCGGGGCCCCGACGAGGTGCGCCTGTCGGCCCGCCTCAGCCGGGTCGGTGGAGAGGGGGCGCGCCTCGCCGCCCTCGCCGACCTCGACCTGCGCGCCTGGCCCGACCGCAGCACCCGCCGGGGCGGCGCCACCGCCGCCGCCGACGCCGCCGCCCAGGGCGTGCGCTGGCTCGGGCTGTCGGCCGGCGACGAGATCGCCCAGCTCTCGGTCGACAGCTACACCCGCGGCCTGCTCAAGGCCCAGGCCGGCTCGGCCGCCGAGGCCCCGGCCGGCACGGTCTGGTCCTGGCCCTGGGGCCCCGACGCCGAGCAGGCGGCCCACGGCGCCGTCGATCCCGACGCGCTGGGGCCGGTCGACCTGCTCGCCGCGGTCAGCGTCGACGGCCTGCGCTTCACCATGGTCGACACCGGCTGGGTTGCCCAGGCCGGCGACCCGCTGTGGTGGGATCCTCTGCCCGACGCCATCTTCGTCGAGGGGCTGCACGAGCTGCCCGCCATCGCCCGCCTCGCCGACCTCGGCCTGCCGGTGGCCGTCGTCGGCCCGCGGGTCTGGCTGGTCGGCGAAGACGAGCGCCGCATGGGCGGGGTCGACGCCGAGCGCGCGGTGCACGAGCGGCGGACGGTCGCCAGCAACGGCCCGCTGCTGCTGCTGCAGCGGCCGGCCCCCGACCCGGCCCTGCCCGCGCCCGCGGGGCGGTGGGCGCGGCTGCGCCTGCTCTGCCCGACCACCACCCGCGTCAGCCGGGTCGCGCTGATCGGCCCCGACGGTGAGCTGGCGTCGTGGCCGGTGAACCCCGGCCGGCCCGGCTTGGACGTCCAGCTCGTGCTCCCGGACGTGCCCTGGGTGATCGCGGTCGCCGAGGGCGCCGAGGCGACCCCGCCGCTGCAGCCCGAGCCGCCCTGGGCGATGAGCAGCCCGCTGATGCTGCGCTGAGCGGGCTGCCGCTCCGGCCCTCTCGGGCCGCTCGGTCCGGTCGGTCCGGTCGGTCCGCTCGGTCCGGTCGGTCCGGTCGGTCCGGTCGGTCCGGTCGGTCCGGTCATGCCGGCTTTCCTTGATTCGGCTCACGCTCGCGACGCTGGGCCTCATCGACTTGCCGAGGCCGTTCGTGCAGTCCATGCGCTGTTTCGCGATGGATGCCGGGGGCCGCCGGCCCCCAGGCCCCCGGGCCAGGGGCCTGCGCGGCCCCTGGCGACCCCCGCCAAGGGGTGCCAGCGGGCAGGCTTCGCGCGGCGCATGGCAGCGCCGCGCGCCAGCCCGCAAAGGCCCCCCTTTGGAAACCCCCCAACTCGGCGCGTTTTGGGGTGGCTCTGGGCGAGGAGGCAGTTCGCCGCGAAGGCCTCGGCTACCGCGGCTGGGGCGATGCTCGTCGCCCGGGGGCGTCTGAGCCGAATCAGAGACAGCCCGTATCAGGGCCGGATGAGGTCGCCCGAGTGCAGGGGCACCCACCAGCTGCCGCCGGCGATCTGCACCGGCGCGCCGGTCAGCCGCACCTGATCGCCCTCAAAAAGGGCGCAGCGCTCGGTGGCGCGGGCGTCGAAGCGGTTGGCGGGGCGGGGCAGGTCGACGCGGACGCGCGCGCCCTGCCGCATGCGGATCACCTCGCCTTGGGCGCCGGGCGTGGTGGTCCCGGCGTGCCACCAGCCGACGAGGCCGCCGGCCGCGGTGGTGCAGCGCCCGTGGTGGTTGGCGGTCACGGCCTGGCCGTCGATCGGCGCGGGGCCGGGCGGGACGCCCAGGCTCGCCGTGGATGGAGAGGACGCGGCCGTGGTCTTTCTCGCGGCTGGTTCTGCGGCGCGC
>JBJONS010000168.1:0-5018 GCA_046051725.1 Pseudomonadota bacterium
CGGGCCGGTCGGCGCCGTGGACCCGCGCCGGGGCGCCCGTTAGCGCCGGGCTCCGCCTTGGAGCGCCTGTGCCCCGCCCGACCGCCCCGCCCGCCGCCGCCCTCGGCCTCGCCCTGCTCTCGTGCGGGGGGCCGCCCGCGCTGCCCGACGAGCCCCAGTTCGTGCGCGGCGGGCTCATCGTGCCCGCGGGCGCCGCGCCGGCGGGGGCGGGCCAGGCGCTGGCCGACGGCCGGGTGCTGCTGACCCAGGCCTGGGCCCCGGGCGCCGCGGTCGAGCTGGTCGGCCCGGGCGGCGCGGTCCGCGGCACCGCCCCGCTCGTCCCCGAGTGCGCCGCGCTCTTTCGCGTGCCGCTCGGTGATCTGCGCGCGGCGGCCGCCCGCGGCGCGCCGGCCCCCGACACCGCGCTTGCCTTCTCGCCCGACGGCCGCTGGCTCGCGGTGGGCACCGCCGATGGCACCCTGCTCGTGGTCGACGGCTGGACTGGCGCCGCGCGCGCGCGCCGCCGCCTGCCCGAGGCGATGGTCAAGGGCCTCGCCTGGTCGGCCGACGGGGCCGCGCTCTACGTGGCCGAGCAGAGCCCCGAGGCGACGCTGCGGGCCGTCGATCCGGCCACGCTGGCCGACCGCTGGACGCTGCGGCTCGCCGATCGGGTCGAGCCCAGCGCCGCCCCCGCCGGCGAAGACCTTTTTGGCGTCTACAGCCTGCCGGCCGGCTTTGGCCTCGCCCGGCTGCCCGACGGCGCGCTGCTGGTCGCCGCGGCGCACTCGTGGCGGGCCGCCGGCGTGCACCGCAACCTGAGCCAGCTGCTCAAGATCAGCCCTGACGGCGTCGTCCTCGACCAGTGGCCCTCGGCTCCAGTCGACGCCACCCTGCTGCACCCCCGCGCCTCGCCCGACGGCGGAGCCCTGGCGCTGGTGGTGGGGCGCTCGGCTGAGGGGCCGCCTCCGCCCGACCTGCCGATCCCCGCGGTCGCCCTGCTCTCGGCCGGGCCCTTGGGCGCGCCGCGTTTTGTGCAGACCCCCGCGCTCGCGCCCTGGTTCAGCGCCGCGCTGGTGTGGGAGGCGCTGGCGCTCGACGTCGAGGCCGACGTGCTGGCCATCGGCTTCGCCGACGGGCGGCTGGCCCTGCACCACGCCGATGGGCGCCCCCGGGCGCTGCTGTCGCCCGGCGCGCCCGTGCTCGCCGGAGAGCTGCCGCTGGCCGCCAGCGTCGGCGCGGTGCGCATCGGCCCCGGGCAGGTCGTCTTCACCACGACCTACACCCAGATCCCTTTTGGGGCCGCCGCCCCCGACCTGCGCCCCACCGGCGTCCATCCCGCCGAGAACACGCTGTGGTCGGTCAACCTCGACGGATCGACCCGCTGGCGCTGGGCGGGCGGGCACCGCCTCGAGGCCCTCGCCCGCGGCCCGGGGCCCCTGCTCGCCGCCGCCGCCGGCGCCCGCACCGCCGATGACCGCCGCGACCTCTTTGGCGTGCTGGTCTTCGATCTCGACACACCGGCCGGCGGCGACCCGCTGACCCTGCGCTGCCCGACCGCCAGCCCGGTCACCTTCGCGCCGGCCTGGGCGCCCGACGGCCGCATCGCCGTCGCCACCCACCCCGCCAAGGGCGCCGATGGGCAAGCGTTTGGCGACTATGACCTGCTGGTGCTGCGCTGAGGTGGGGGCGGCGCGCTGGGGCCGCCTGCGCGGCCGCCCTGCTCGGGGGCTGCGGGCCGCTCGCCCCGCCGGCCGCCCGCTGGACCCCAGACGGGGTCGAGCTGCACGCCGAGGACGCCCTGCTGCGCGTCGAGCTCGTCGATCCGCAGGGGCAGGTGCACGCCCGCCTGCGGCCCGCCCCGGGGGTCCGGGCCCTGCTGCTGCCAGTGCCCGACCAGCCCGCCGGCGCCTGGACCGCCGGGCTCACCACCACAGAGGGGGTCTATTCCCTGCCCTTCGAGGTGCCCACAGACCCGCCGGCGCTGACCCTCTCTCTGTCTGCGCCGGTGGGGCAGCCCCCGGCCACCGTGAGCCCCGGCGGAGAGATCGAGGTCTCTCTGCTCGACGGCGCCCCGGCTCCGGTCGCGCTGACGGTCGCTCCGCGGCGGGCCGGCCCGCTGGTGGTCTCGCGCGACGGCGCGCAGCTCTGGGCGGGAGAGGCCGCGGCCGGCGCGCCGGTGCTCGTCCAATGGACGCTGCAGGACGATGATCAGGTCGAGGTGACCCTCGGCGGGCTGTCGACCGCCCTGACCCTGCGCGCCCGGCCCTTGCCCCTCGCCGAGGCCCAGGGGGCCGTCGCGCTGCGGTCGCTCGCGCTGCCCGCCGACCCCCGCGGCGCGCCCCGGCCCGGCCGCAGCCCCGACCGCCTGCACCTGCCGGCCCCCTGGTGGCGGGCGGCGCTGGGCGCGCTGGGCCTCGGCACCGCCGCCCGCGACCCCTGGGCCCCCTTCGCCTACGCGGGGGTCGAGGTGCACAACAGCGGCCCGCACGACCTTCAGCTCTCGGTCTCGCTGCGGGTCGAGGACAGCGCCGGCCTGCCCGCGCTGGCCTTCCGCCCCCGCCTGCGGGGCGGCGAGGCCGAGACCGGCGCGGTGCGGGCCCTGCTGCGAGTGCCGGCCGGCGGCGCGGCGGTGGCCGCCCTGCCGCTCTACCTCGACGAGGGCGCCCTGCCCGACGGTGAAGGCGCCCTGCTCCAGCACGCGGTGGTCGAGCTGCGGGCGCTCGGCGGCCCGGCTCTGCTGCACACCGCGCGGCGGCCCTTCGCGCTTGCCCGCGGCTCGACCTGGGCCAGCGCTGGCCTCGCGCTGGCCTTGGGGGCCGGCGCGGCGGGGGCCCTGCTCATCGCCCTGCGCCTGCGGGCCTGGCTGCGCCTGCCGACCGCGACCTTGATGACCATCGCGCTGTTCTCGGCGCTGTCGCTGATCGTGAGCGCCGGGGCGCGGCTGTTCGCCACCGGCCTCGCCAGCCTGCTCGGGCCCCTGTCGGTGCTGGTCTCTGGCCTCGTGGATGACGTGCTGCGCGTCACCCTGCTGGCCACGCTCTTGATGCTGTGCCCCCGCCGGGGGGTGGCCGCCCTGCACGCCCTGGTCGGCTGGCTGCTCGGCGGGGTGGTGCTCGGCGACTTCTCGCCCACCGACGTCATCCTCGTCGGCGGGCGGGCGCTGTGGCTCGAGCTCGGCGCCGCGCTCAGCGGCCTGAGCGGCGGGCCGGCCTGGACCCAGGGCGGACGGCTGTCGCGCTGGCTGCGCCTGAGCCTCGGCCTCGGCCTCGCCCAGCTCGGGGCCAGCGCCGCCGGCGTGGCCCTGCACACGACGCTCTACCGGCTGTTCATGGCCGACTGGTACGTCATCCTCGTGCTGGCGGGGCCGGGCTTCCTCTACGTGGGGCTCGCCGCGGCGCTCTCGCTGCCCTTCGCCGAGGCCCTGCGCCGGGTGCAGCGGTGAGCGGGGGAGCCCCACCATCGGGAGCGGAGGGCGCCCTGCTGCGCCTGGTGGGGGCGGGGTATCGGTATCCCTCGGCGCAGGCGCCCCAGCTTGACGGGATCCACCTCACGCTTCAGCCCGGAGAGCTCGTGCTGCTCACCGGCCCCACCGGCTGCGGCAAGTCGACCCTGCTGCGCCTCGCCGCGGGCCTGCTCAGCGGTGAGGGCGGCGGGCAAGCCACCGGCGCGGTCTGGCTCGGCGACGCGCCGCTCGAGGCGCTGGGCCCGGCCGCCCGCGCCCGACGGGTGGCCTTTGTCGGGCAAGAGCCCCACGACCAGCTGTTGACCGCAACGGTCGGGGATGAGCTGTGCTTTGGCCCGGCCAGCGTCGGCGCCCCGCCCGCGGCCCAGCGCGCGCTGATCGCCCCTGCGCTGGCCGCCGCCGGCCTGCCCGGCGACCCCGCGCGCCCCGTGGACGCGCTGTCGGGCGGGCAGGTCCAGCGCCTGATCACCGCCGCCGCCGCCGCCGCCGGCGCCCCCCTGCTGCTGCTCGACGAGCCCCTGGCCCACCTCGACCCCGCCGCGGCCCGCGCGCTCTGCGCCGACCTGCGCCGGCGGGCCGAGGCCGGCGCCGCGGTGCTGTTGGTCGAGCACCGGCTCGAGGCCGCCTTGCCGGTCGCCGACCGGGTGCTCACCATGGTCGGCGGGCGCCTGCTGCGCGAAGACCGCGGGATCGGCCCCGGGCACGCCGTGCTCGACGTGTGGCGGGGCCTCGGCCTCAGCCTGCCGGTCGAGCTGCAGCTCGCCGACCGCCTGGGCCTGTCGGTGGACGGCCTCGACGGGGCCCTGCGCGCCGCCGCGGAGGGCGCGGCCCGACCGGAGGCCGCGGCCCGCCCCGCGGGGGCGACGCCCGGCCCCTGGGCGCTCGGGCCGCTGCGCTTCACCCACCCCGGCGGCGGCGGCGTGGCCCTCGACGGCCTGCGGCTCGGGCCGGGCGCGCGGGTGGCCCTGCTCGGGGGCAACGGCGCGGGGAAAAGCACGCTCATCGGGCTGCTCTCGGGGCGGCTCGGCCAGGCGCGCTGGGCGGGCGCGCCGCCCCGCGCCGTCGAGGTGCCCCAAGACCCCGATCTGAGCCTGTTCTGCGGCACGGTGACCGAGGAGCTGGCCTACGGCGCCCGCGCGCGCGGCGCGCCCCCCGGGCCTGCGGTGGCCGCCGCGGCCGCGGCCCTCTCGGTCAGCGACCTGCTCGAGGCCGCGCCCCACGCGCTGAGCCGCGGCCAGCGCCTGCGCGTGGCGGTCGCCGCCGCGCTGTGCGCCGGGCCGGCCTTGCTGCTGCTCGACGAGCCGACCAGCGGGCAGGACGAGGCCCAGGTCGAGGCGCTGATGGCGGCGCTGGCCCGCGCCGCCGCCGGCCGCCCGCCGGGTGACCCGCTCGGAGAGGGCCCGCTGGCCGTCATCTTCGCCACGCACGACCTCGGGGTGGCCCTCCGCCACGCCGACCGCTGGCTGGTGCTCGACGGCGGGCGCCTCGTCTACGATGGCCCGCCCGCCGACGGCCTCGCCACGCTGCCCGCCGCCCTGCCGCTGCCGCCCCTGCTCGCCCGCTGCCGGCGCCTGGG
>JBJONS010000169.1:0-9529 GCA_046051725.1 Pseudomonadota bacterium
ACGGTGGGCGCGACGTCGATGAGCCCGACGAGGGCGCCCTCGTCTCGGCCCGCAGCGCCCCCGGGCGGCCGCACCATCAAGGGCACGTGCAGGTTCACGTCATCGAGGCCAAGGCGGTGGCCGAAGTGGCCCGCCTCGCCGAGCTCTTCGCCGTGGTCCGACAGCACGATGACGTAGCTGTGGTCCAGCGCGCCCGCCTCGTCGAGGGCCGACATCAGCAGCCCAAACTGCAGGTCGGTCCAGGCGACCGCGCCGTCGTAGAGCGCGGCGAGCGCGGCGATCTCGGCGGGGCTCAGCGGCCCAGGGGCGGGGTCGAGCGCCGCTGCGCCCGCCCCGTGGTTGAAGCGCAGGGTGGTCACGGCGCGGGTCATGGCCGCGTCCGGGTCGCTGAGGGCCGCGCCGTCGAGCACCGAGGCGCTGCCCCCCACGCTGCGCCCCAGGACCGCCCCGAGGCCCTCGTTCTCTGGATCGGCCCGCAGGTAGCCCCACGGCGTCGGCTTGAGGTAGCGCGAGTGGCAGTCGTAGCTGTGGACGAAGAGCAGCGCGGGGCGCCCCTCGGGCCGGCGCCGAAGCCAAGCGACGGCGGCGGGCGCGGTCTGCTGGAGGCCCCCCCAGGAGGCCGCGTCGTCGTACAGGCCAAAACCGCCGGAGAGCCCGAAGCGCATCGACATGTGCCCGCCGGCGACAAAGGCGCCGGTGTCGTAGCCGGCCGCGGTGGCGAGCGCGGCCAAGGTGGGCGTCGCGGTGGGGATGGCGAAGCTGCTGTCGAGCTCGCCGAGCTCGCTGGCGTAGCGCCCCGAGAACAGCGCGGCGTGGCTGTACCGCGTCTCGTTCGACGGGGCGAAGGCCTGGGTGAACCGCACCGACTCGGCGGCGAAGGCGTCGAGGTTCGGGGTGAGGCTCGGCGCGCCGGCGGCGGCGCCGACCCGATCCGCGCGCAGGGTGTCGAGGCTGACGATGATCACGTCGGGCGGCCGATTGGAGCAGCCGACGAGCAGCCCGGCAGCGGCGACCCCCCGCCAAGCGGTCCGGGGGGCTTTTCGGAGAGACGCAGGCCGCATTCGTGACGTACCAGGCCGATGGTGAGACACCCAGGCAAGCAAAAGCGAGGAATCCACGCCACCGGTCAGCCCGCGCGCCGTCGCACCCCCGCATCCTACCGCAGGCCGGTCTGGCAGTTCAAGAGCGACCGAGCGCATCCGCGCGCCGACCCGCCCGCCTGTGCGGGGGAGAGCCTGCCCGCAGCCGGCCGCGGTCGGTGCGGGCGCCGGGCCCGGAATGGACTATCCTCACCAGAGCCACCGGCTGGAGCCCACCATGGCGCGTGTCGACGTCTCGCCTCCCCCGCGCACCCGCCCCGCGGCCCGCGCGCTGCTGCTGGTGCTGAGCGCCGCCTGTGCGCCGAGCAAGCCCACCTCCTCCCCGGACGGCGCGGGCGCGGACGACGACACCGCCGGCGCTCTGGACGACAGCGGCGGGCAGGACACCGGCGCGGGGCCGCCCCCCAGCTGCCCTCCGCCCCGCATGACCCTGGTCCAGCGGCTCGACGCCCCCGAGCTCCCCGCGCGCGCCGATCTCAGCAAGGCCGAGCACGGCGCGGCGCTGGGCGACCTCGACGCTGACGGCGACCTCGACGCCCTGGTCGCGTGGGAGGGCGGCAGCTTCATCGCCGAGAACGACGGGACCGGCGTGTTCCGCGTCGACGACACCTGGACCGTCGACGGCGCGCCGCTGCCGCCGGCCACCACCGCGAGCCTGCTCGACCTCGATGACGACGGCGACCTCGACGGCTTCCTCGGCCGCAGCGAAGGCGTCGACCTGATCTTGTGGAACGACGCGCCCGGTCGGTGGCGGGGCGCCCCGCTGGACGGCGACGAGGGCGGCTCTTTCGCCGCGGCCTTCGGCGACATCGACAGCGACGGCGATCTGGACCTCCTCATCTCCAGCCGCCCCGCCGAGATCTTCAGCGAGCAGTTCATCGACGGCACGCTCCGCGGCCTGCCGAACCACCTCTATGTGCGCGAGGGCGACACCTTCACCTGGGCCGATGAGCGGCTGCCGGTCGCCGACAACCGCGGCGTGACCTTCCAAGCCGCGCTCGTCGATGTCGACAACGACGGCGACCTCGACATCTACGAGGTGAACGACGGCGGCTACCAGGTCCAACCCAACGGGCTGTGGCTCAACGACGGCACCGGGCGGTACACCGTCGCCCCAGACTGCGCCTGTGAGCGCCCGATGTACGCGATGGGCCTCGTGTTCTCAGATTGGAGCGGCGACCTCTTGCCCGACTTCTTCGTGTCCAACATTGGCCCGCAGCTCTACCTGCAGTCCGATGGGCCCGCCCGCTACGTCGACATGGGGCTCGCCCTCGGCGCCGGCATCCCGCTCGGCGACACCCACCTCACCTCGTGGGGCATGAGCGTCACCGACCTCGACCGCGATGGCTATGACGACATCTACGTCACCTTCGGCCGCAGCGAGAGCGACATCGAGCGGGTCTACGGCACATTGCCCGGCACCGACCCGACGTGGAACGACGACGACGCGCAGTTTGACGCGGTGCTGCGCGCGCTGCCGGACGGGCGCTTCGAGGCGGCGCTCGACATCGGCCTCGAGACCGCGACAGGCCGCCAACGAAGCGTGTCCTTCGGTGACCTGGACGGCGACGGCGACGATGACGCCTTCGTGACCGGCAAGCACGACGTCCGCTCCTGGATCACCGACGGGGGCTGCGACACCGGCATCGGCGTCCGCATCGACGGCCCGCCCGAGAACCCGCACGGCATCGGCGCGCGGGTGTCGGTCTGGCGGAGGGGCCGCGTCCAAACCCGCTGGGTGAGCCCGGGCCGCTACCACGGCGCCGATGACCCGCGGCTCCTGTTCGGGCTGGCGGGCGCGGACGCCGCGGACCGGGTCGAGGTGCTCTTCCCCGACGGCACGACGCTGACCGAGGACAGCGTGAGCGCGGGCGAGCTGCGCGTCGCGTGGCGGCGATGAGGCCGGCCGCCGGGGCGCTCGCCCTCGTGGTCGCCTGCGGGGGGCCGCCCCCGTCGGCGTCGAAGACTCCGACCGACTCGGGCGAGGGGGCCGGCGGAGACGGCGGTGGGGTCGGCGACGGGGCCGGCGACGGCGAGGACACCGATCCGCCTGCGCTGGAGTGCGCGCCGCTGCGCTTCACTCTGGCCACGCACATTCTGCAAGAGCAGCTCCCCCGCCGGGTCGAGATGATCCAGGCCGAGCACGGCGCGGGGCTCGGCGACTTTGACGGCGACGGGGATCTCGACATCTTTGTGGCCTACGAGGGCGGCTCGATCCTCGCGATGAACGACGGCGACGCCAACTTCACGCTCGACGACAGCTGGACGCTCGACGGCGAGCCCCTCCCCGCGGCGACCGTCGCCAACGTCACCGACATCGACTTCGACGGTGATCTCGACGTGTACCTCGGCCGCAGCCGCGCCGGCCCCGACCTGATGCTCACCCAGGTCGCCCCCGGCGCCTTCACCGCCGCCCCGATGCCCGGCACCGAGACGGGCACCCGCGCCGCAGCCTGGGGGGACGTCGACGGCGACGGTGATCTCGACGTGATGGTCGCGGCCCGCCCCTGGGACGTCACCGAGGATGACTTCCGCAGCGGTACCATCGACGGCCAGCCCAACCACCTGCTGCTCAACGAGGGCGGGGTGTGGGTCAACGCCGACCACCAGCTCCCCGTCGAGGACAACCACGGGGTCACCTTCCAGGTCGCCCTGTTCGACGCCGACGGCGACGGCGACCTCGACGCCTACAACGCCAACGACGCCGGCTACTGGGTGGTGCCCAACCAGCTGTGGCGCAACGACGGCACCGGGCTCTTCACGGTCGACCCGACCTGCGGCTGCGACCGCCCGATGTACGCCATGGGCTGCGTCATCGGTGACTGGAACGACGACCAGCTGCCTGATGTCTACGTCAGCAACATCGGCCCCCAGCTGCTGCTGCAGCAAGACGAGGCCGGCTGGGTCGACATGACGCTGGCGAGCGGCGCGATGATCCCGCAGCTGCCCGAGCACATGACCTCGTGGGGCATCGCGAACACCGATCTCGACCGCGACGGCTTGGATGACCTCTGGGTCACCTTCGGCGCCCTGGCCTCGGGCACCGAGGACATCTTCGGCGACCTGCCGGGCACCGAAGACGGCTGGTACGACGCCGCCCAGCAGCAAGACATCGTGCTGCGCGGCCTCCCCGGCGGGCGGTGGCAGGTCGAGGACCGGCTGGGCCTCGAGGTCTCTCCCGGCCGACAGCGCAGCGTCGTCTTTGGCGACCTGGACGGAGACGGTGATCACGACGCCGTGGTGGTGGGCAAGCACGAGGTGCGGGTCTGGCGCACCGAGGGCGGCTGCCCCACCGGCCTCCAGATCCGGGTCGACGGGCCCGCGCACAACCCCCACGGCCACCACACCCGGGTGCGGGTGACGGCTGGGGGCCAGGGCGCCACCCGCTGGCTCATCCCCGAGCGCATGCACGGCAGCGACGCGCCCGAGCTGCTCTTCGGCCTGGGGGGCCGGGCGGCGGCGGACCGCGTCGAGGTGCTGCTGCCCGACGGCAGCACGTTCACCCAAGATGACGTGCCTGCGGGCGTCCTCGTCATTCCTTGGCGGTAGTGGGCGCCCCCGCGCCGCGCTGCTCGAGCAGCGGCGCGGCCGCCGCGCACAGGGCCCGCGACAGCTCGAGCGCGCCGACCGGGCTGAGGTGGTCGGGGTCATGGAAGCGGGCGCGGTCGCCCCGCCACCAGCGGTCGGCGTCGACCAGGGTGAGGCCGCGCTCTTCGACCAGCGCGCCAAGGTAGGCCGAGAACGCGGCCTCTGCCTCTGCCGGGATCTCCGCGGCGTAGACCTCGTGCACCGGCATGCGCACGAGGAGCGCCCGCGCGCCGACCGCCTCGACCTCGTCGAGCAGCTCGACCATCGCGTCGGTGTGGGGCGGGCCCACCGCGTAGTCGCGGAAGCGCTCGGCGCGCACCTTCGGGATGACCTCGGCGAGGCGGTCGCCCCAGCGGTGGTCGAGCCGCACCTCAAAGCGGGCGTTGTGCGCAGCGCAGGCCGGCGTCCCAAAGCAAAACTGGCCGCCCCGGGCAAAAAGGGCCATCCAGCGCAGGTGCGGCGGCTCGATGCGCGCCCGCTCGGCGCTGCGGACCAGGTTGTCCAGCGGGCGCACCAGGGGGTACAGGCAGTCCGACCAGCCGTCCACCCCGTCTGCGCCCTGGAGACAGCTGGGAATGTCGCGGGGATCAGCCTCGGTGACGCTGTTCCAGCCGTGCTCGTAGTGGTGGGGGCTCATCATCTCGGGCGCCACCTCGATCACGACCACGCCCGGCCGGGTCCGCGCGAGCGCCTCGCGGGCGACGAGCCGCTGCGACCACAGGCTGGCGTTGGCGCGGGACCAGCTCCACGTGTGGGTCGGGCGCCCGAGGCGCGCGCCCAGGCAGGGGTCGATCGCCGTCGGCGCCAGCCCGAAGGTGGAGCGGCTCGACCCGAGCACCAGCAGGTCGACCTCGGCGGGCATGACCAGCCCCAGCGCGTAGAGGTCGGTCGGCCAGCGCACCGGCCCGACGTGCTTGAGGCCCGCGGCGGCCACCAGCGCGTGGGCCAGCGCGAGCAAGCCGAGGACGCTGCCCGCGATCTGGGCGAGGCGGGCGTTGACGGCCGCCGGGCCCGCCTCGCTCACTTCGCTCCCCGCTTGAGGCGCCGGAGGTTGCCGGTTCCGGGCGGCGGCGCCTCGCCGGCGGGCCCGGCGGCCGCGGCGCGAAAGGCCGCTTGGTCTGCGCGGGTCAAGCCGAGGATGGCCAGCGAGAACAGCGTGATGATGAGGACCGTCACCCCGAGCTGCGCGCGCCGGCTGGCCTCAGCGGGCGGTGAGCGCATCAGCGTCCACCTCGAGCACGCTGCCCGCCGCGACCGCGGCGAACTCCACCGCGGCCCCGCCCGGCAGCACGACCTCGACGCGCTCGGCGGCGGCGTGGCCCCCAAAGCCCACCGAGACCTCGTGAGCGCTCGACGAGCCCGAGGTCGAGGGCAGCAGCCACTGCACCCGCTCGACCCCCGCCACCGTGCTGCGGATCGTAGCCCCCACCACCGACCGCCCGCGCAGCTTGACCGTGGCGCCCGGCGCGCAGCCTCCGGTCGAGCGCCACTGCCGCACGAAGTACTTCCCGGCGGTCACGAGGTCGGCGCGCCCATCGCGGTCAAAGTCCCCGAGGGCCACGGCGCGGGTGCGGCTGCCGTCGAGGAAGCCCGGCGCGTCGAGGCGTGCGAAGCGCGCCCCGCCCAAGCCGCGGAGGAGCTGGTCGGGCTGCACCTCGCCGTCCACGCCCTCGAAGCCCGAGGTGTGGAAGTTCTGGCCGCTCTGCCCGAAGGTCACGACGAGATCATCGATGCGGTCGCGATCTTGGTCAAAGAAGGCCGTGCCCCAGCTCACCATGCTCTCGGCGGTGGCGGGGATGTCGGCCCCGCTGCCCAGCGAGAAGTCCGCGAAGCTGCCGTCGGCTTGGTTCATCAGCAGCTTCGGCGGGCCCACGTCGGTGATGTAGAGGTCGGGCACGCTGTCCTGGTCCGCGTCGCCGACCGCCACGCCCATCGCGAGCATCGGCACCTCGCAGCCGCAGCCCTCGGCCCGGCGAAAGCGCCCCGCCCCGTCGTTGAGGAGCAAGATGTTGGGCAGCACGTAGGGCCCGGCGTCGTTGCCCACGTAGATGTCGAGGTCACCGTCCAGCTCGACGTCGACAACGCCGCTGTGCAGGCTCATCCCGTGGCCGGTGCCGGCCGGGAGCCGGTCGTTCTCGACCGCAAATGCGCCGTCGCCGCCCTGGATGAGCAGGCGGTTCTCGTCGCCGATCTGCAGCCCGGCGGCGATGTCCTCGTAGCTCATGTCGCTGGCCGCCGCAGAGGTGTAGGCGTCCAGATCGCCGTCGCGGTCGAAGTCCGCCAGCGCGATGCTCACCGTGTCACCGGCCGAACCGGGGATCGGCCGCAGCGCAAACACGCCCGTGCCGTCGTTGATCAGGTGCTGGACGTCGAGGTCCCACATCCCCAGCAGGCCGTCGAGGTCGCCGTCGCCGTCCAGATCGGCGAGCGCCACCGACACGCCCGGGGGCAGCGGGCCGTCGACGCCGCGCACGGCCTCGCTGAACTGCAAAACGCCAGCGCCATCGTTGATCAGGCCGAAGCTGCCGCCGCCCCAGGCGACCAGCACGTCGAGCCACCCGTCGCCGTTGAGGTCCCCCACGCCGAGGCCCTGCATGGTCTTTTGCAGCGGGTGCCGCTGGGGGAGGGTCGCGTCGGTCCAGGCGGCGACCTCGACGATGTCGGAGGCCTCACAGGGGGCCGGCTCGGGCCACGCGCCGCCGTCTGGGCCGGTGTCCGACGTGTCGACCGCCGGGCCGGGACCGGGGGAGTCGGCCTGCTTGGCCGCCGGGCCGGGAGCAGCGCAAGCCACGGCGATCAGCGCGAGCGAGCTGGCGCTGGACCGGGGCGAGCGCCGCGCGAGCGGAGCCAAGTTAGACCTGCGCATGCGCACGGACCTCCGCCAGGACCTGAGATGGCTCGCCTTGGCCGCGCTCGCCGCCTACTTCGTCGTCGCCTACCGGGTCGCGCTCAGCGACCTGGGGGTCGCCGAGCCGCCCGCCGCGGCGCGGGCTGCCAAGAGCCTAACATGGCTCGGCCGGTGGAGGATGTTCACCGAGCTGCGTGACCACCACGTCATCCTCGAAGCCGAGGCCCAGCGGGCCGGCCAGTGGGCGCCGGTGGACCTCAGCGCGGTCTTCCCCAGCCAGCGCGACGAGGGGCCGGGCCACCAGCGCGACGACCTCTACCGGTCGCCGCGCCGCCTCGACCGCCTCGGGGGCGCGCTCTGCCACCGGTCCGGGGCCGACGCGGTGCGCTTCGCGGTGCACCGCTTCCCCAAGACGCTCGGCAGCCGCGCCCAGCCCGCGCAGGGGGCGACCGTGGAGCGCCTCGCGGAGCGCCGGTGTCTCTGACCGCGGACGCCTTCCGCCCCGCCTTCGCGGGCGGCTGGCTGCTGACGCGCGTGCTGTTCGGCCTCGCCGCGCTCCACGCGCACCTCCGCCGGGCGCTCGAGCTGCGCGACGCGCTGTCGACCCCCGAGATCACGCTGGGCAGCGGCCCGCTCCTCATCAGTGACCACGTGCTGCTGCAGGCGCCAGAGGCGGTCGCGATCTGGGGCCTGGGCCTGATCGGGCTGCTGGTGCTGATCGCCGGGGGCCCGCGGTGCAAGTGGGGCCTCGCCGCCTTCCTCGCCTGCTCCTTGGCGCTGATGGCCGGCGCCGGCCTCAACGTGCGCGTGGCCGAGCGCCTCCTCATCTGGGCGAGCCTGCTGCTGCTCGTGGCGCCGATCGACGCGCCCGGGCTGCTGACCACGCCCCGCTCCACCTTCCCCCGCGCAGCCCTGCTCGTGGTCGTCGGCTCGCTGTACCTGTCGACCGGGCTGATGAAGGCGCTCGAAGAGCCGGCGTGGTGGGACGGCCGCGCGCTGCAGTACGACCTGCTCGACCGCCATCACGCCGGCGGTCCGCTCGCTGCTTGGCTCTCGGGCCAGCCGGCCCTCGTGCGCCCACTCGCGTGGTTTACGCTCGTTTTTGAGCTGGGCTTCGTCCCGATGATGCTCACCCGGACCCTGCGCCGGCCGGCGCTGGTCGCCGGCGTGCTGCTCCACCTGGGCATCGGGCTGCTGATGAAGGTCGGATCCCTCGGCGAGGTCGTGCTCTCCCTCTACCCCGCGCTGATGCACCCCGACGACGCCGAGGCGCTCGTCGGGGCCGTCCGCGGCACGGCGCCGGCCCGGTGGCTGGCGGGGGCCGCTCAGAGGGTGCGCAGGTAAGCCTCAAGATCGCTGAGATCGGCCTCGCTGAGCCCCGAGAGGTCGCCCATACCAGCCGCAGTCGCGCCCTCGAGCACCGCGCGCAGGGTCGGGGCCGAGCCGTCGTGCAGGTAGGGCGCCGACGCCGCCACGCCGATGAGCGAGGGGGTGTCGACCTGCCCGAGGCCATAGAGGTCGTGCGGCTGCTGGTCGGTGAAGCGGGGCCCGCTGTGGCACCCCGCGCACCCCACCTGCGGGTCCGCGAAGAGCGCGGCGCCCCGGTCCGCCGCCGGGCTGCGCTTGCCCCGGCCCGCGTGGTCGATGTCGGGGGTGCTCTCGATGTACGCGGCCACCGCGTCATAGATCTCGGGCGTCCCGCCGCGGCCACCGAGGCGCGACTGGCTCGTGATCTCGACCTCGTCGGCGACCGTGGCGACGTCGTTGTTCCAGGTGAAGGGCGCGGTCTCGCTCAACGGCCCGGCGAGCGAGAGGGTCTGCCGGAAGACGCCGTCCACCTCCATCCACCCGAGGCCGTCGTTGCGGGACTCGAAGTGGCAGGTCGCGCAGGACACGCCAGAGAGCGGGGTCGTGATGGTCGGCGTGATGCCCGAGTAGAACAGGCGGCGCCCGAGCTCGAGCTGGGCCGAGAGCTGGACGCCATCCGCGGGCT
>JBJONS010000170.1:0-10069 GCA_046051725.1 Pseudomonadota bacterium
AGCGGCGCGGCGGCGGTGGACAGCGGGTCGCTCGTCGGGCCGGTCGTCATCGGCGCGAGGATAGTCCAAGCGGCGCGGCGTGCCCAGGCGCCCTGACAGCGCTTGACAGGTCGGCGCCCCGCCGATATCCCGCCGGCGCGGACCGCTGCGCGGCCCGTGTCGCGGCCTGCCCCCTCCGGGTGGTTCGCGTCCCGCCACCGGCGGCCGGTCGGCCTCGTCGACCTCCTCCCCCGTGGGCACAGTCGGTCTTTGACGTTTGGTTCATGCAGCAGATGGTCTCGGTGAGCGGTGACGGCGGCGGCGACGCCCCGATTGACGCTCCCCAGGCTGCCCCCGACGACGGGGCGGCCGACCTCACGTTCATGCACGCAGCCCGCGCAGAGGCGGCCTTGGCCGCAGCCGCGGGTGAGGTGCCCGTCGGGGCGCTGGTGGTGCAGGGCGGTGTGGTCATCGCGCGCGCGGGCAACCGCCGCGAGCGCGACCAAGACCCGTGTGGGCACGCAGAGCTCATCGCCATCCGGGCGGCCGCACAGGCGCTCGGAACATGGCGGCTCGACGACTGCGTGGTCTATGTCACGCTCGAGCCCTGCCCGATGTGCGCAGGGGCGATGGTGTTGGCGCGGGTGCAGCGGTGCGTGTTCGGGTGCGCCGACCCCAAGGGTGGCTTTCTCGGCACGCTCGCGGATCTCTCACGGTTCCCCGGCCTCAACCACCGCTTCGCGGTGACGGGCGGGGTCGAAGCGGATGCCTGCCAAGAGCAGCTCCGCACCTTCTTCCGAGACCTTCGGGCTGCGAAACGCCGCGCGGCGCAGCGTCCTTGACGAGCTTTTCGAAGTTCGTCCGGGTCGAGGCGCCACGCTGACGGGCTGGGAGCATACAGCGGAGAGGTGGCCGAGTGGACGAAGGCGGCAGACTCGAAATCTGTTGTAGGCAACCCCTACCGCGGGTTCGAATCCCGCCCTCTCCGCCCTCCCGCCCGTCGCGTTTTCGCCCGCTGCATGCACCCGGCCTCGGCTGACGGTTCGAGCGCGCGCCCCTCGGGGCGCGGCGCAGGTGGTCCCTGGAGAGGTGACCGAGTGGACGAAGGTGCACGACTGGAAATCGTGTGTACCGAAAGGTACCGCGGGTTCGAATCCCGCTCTCTCCGCCATCTGCCCTCGATCTTGAGCTTGAGCTGCGCTGGAGTTGGTGGTCGGGTCCCGATGACGGTGGACCCATGAACCCCGCCAGGTCCGGAAGGAAGCAACGGTAGTGGTCTCCATCGGGCATCGGATCGCCCGGCCACCAACCCTGCGCAGCTCTCCATTTTGCGCTCACCACCCACCCCGCCCCTCGCGCCGTCGACGGGCGGGGTGGCTGCGTTTGTGCCAGCGGGTTCCATTGTCCCCATGAGCTACCAGCCCATCGCGCGCAAGTGGCGCCCCGACTCCTTCGAGGGGATCGTGGGCCAAGCCCATGTGACCCGCACGCTCCAGAACGCGATGCGGCTGGGGCGGGTGCACCACGCCTTTTTGTTCACCGGCGCACGCGGCGTGGGCAAGACCTCGGCCGCGCGGGTGCTGGCCCGGGCGCTCAACTGCGAGCAGCCCGAGGGCATCGAGCCCTGCGGCCAGTGCCCGATGTGCGTCGAGATCCGCAGCGGCGCCTGCCCCGACGTCATCGAGATCGACGGCGCGAGCAACAACTCGGTCGACGACGTGCGCGAGCTGCGCGACAGCGTGCGGTACCTGCCGCAGCGCGGCAAGCGCAAGATCTACATCATCGACGAGGTCCACATGCTCTCGCGCGGGGCCTTCAACGCCCTGCTCAAGACGCTGGAAGAGCCGCCCGACCACGTCGTGTTCATCTTCGCGACCACCGAGCCGCAGAAGATCCCCGAGACCATCCTCAGCCGGGTGCAGCGCTTCGACTTCAAGCGCATCCCCGTCGGCACGGTGGTCCAGCGCCTCGCCCAGGTCTGCGAGGGCGAGGGCGTGCGGGCCCAGCCCGAGGCCCTGCGCCTGATCGCGCGGGCGGGCGAGGGCTCGATGCGCGACAGCCAGAGCCTGCTCGACCGCGTGATCTCGTTCACCGGCCAAGACCTGACCGTCGAGCAGGTCACCGACGTGCTCGGCTTGGTCGACCGCTCGCTGCTCTACGGCATGCTGCAGGGCATGCTCGCGGGTGAGGCCGAGCGCTGCCTCGACGCGATCGAGCAGGTGGACGCCTATGGCTACGATCTCAACGAGTTCACCGCCGAGCTGCTCGAGCTGCTGCGCGACGCCACGGTGCTCGGCCTCTCGCCGACCGGCGCCCGGCTGCTCGAGCTGGCCGAGGACGAGCGCGAGCGCCTGGTCAGCGTCACCCGCGACGTGCCGCCCGAGGTCTTTGTCCGCAGCTTTCAGGTGATGCTCGAGGTCCAAGAGCAGGTCGCCCGCGCCCCGCGGCCCCGCATGGTGCTCGAGATGGCGGTGGCGCGCTTGGTCTGCGTGCGCCCGGCCCGCCCGGTCGATCAGCTGATGGACCGGCTCGGCGACATGGAGCGGCGCCTGCGCCAGGCCGGCGCGGGCGGCGGCGCGCGCGCCAAGGCCAGCCCCAAGCCGGGCGGGGGCGACGACGACGAAGGCGAGCCTGCCAGAGCCCCCGGTCGGGTCCCCTGGCTGCCGCCCGCGCCGGGCAGCGGGGCGGTCCCCTCCGCGGCTCCGCCCAGCGCGCCTCCTGATGAGGGCCGGCGAGCGGTGTTCTCGCCGCCTCCGCCTCCGCCACCTCCGGCCCAGCCCGCCCCCGCCGCCGAGCCCACGACCGGGCGGCCGTCCTTCCGCCCGCCGCCGCCCCCTGCGGTCGGCGCGGCCCCGGCTCCGCGCGCCGCCGAGCCGATCACCGGGCGGCCCGGCTTCAGCCCGCCCGCCGCGCCGCCGACCAGCCCGCCCCGCCCCGCCCGGCCGACCCCCGCTCCGGCCCCCGCCGGCCGCGGCGCGTCCCCCGCTGCGCCGGCCCCCAGCGCCGCGCCCTGGGACGAGGCGCCTGCTTGGGACGCGCCTCCGGCGTGGCTGGCGGACGATGAGGGCGGCGCCAGCGCGGCTGAGGCCTGGGCGCCCCCGCCCGACGAGGGGCCGACCCGCTGGGCGGCGCCCCCCGCCGACGAAGGGGCGCCGACCGAGGCCGAGGCCGAGCTCAGCGGCGGCGACGAGGACGAGGGGCCGGCCCTGCCGCCCCCGCCGGCGCCCCGCGATCTGGGCCCCGAGGACCGCTACATGCTGTTGATGTCGTGGCTCTCGGCCTGCAGCCGCCGCTACGAGGTGCTGGCCCAAGACAGCGGCCTGCTGTCCTGGGATGGCGCGGTGGTCGTCGCCTTCGGCACGCCCGTCGCGCTGGGCGCGGCGCGCGGCATCCTCAACGACCCGCGGGTGCGCGAGGGCCTGGATGCGCTCTTCCCCGGCGCGGCCGCGCTCGAGCTGGTCGGGCGGGAGCGGGCGCCTGGCCGGCCCACCCGGCGCGAGCGCCTGTCTGAAGAGCGGCGGGCCCGCGAGGCCGCGCTGCTCGACGTGCTGCCGCGCGAGCCCAAGGTCCGGCGCCTGCTCGAGCGCCTCGGGGCCCGGCTGGTCCGCGTGCCCGCGCCGACGGTCTGAGGCGGGCCCGGGCAGAGGGGCCGGGCTAGGAGCGCGCCGCTTGGCGCTCCTTCGCCGCGCTGCCGCACCTCCTCCCGCCGACCCGCTGTGGTGCCGGCGGCCCCCGAGGGCCCATGTCCCAGCCCGACCCCCTCCGCCGCTGCATCGCGCAGCTCTCGCGCCTGCCCGGCGTCGGCGAGCGCACGGCGGCCCGCTTCGCCTACTGGCTGCTCCGGCAGCCCCCCGCGGTCGCCGAAGAGCTGGGGCAGGCCATCCTCACGCTCTCGGCCGCGATGACCCGCTGCGCGGTCTGCTGCGACGTGGCCGCCCAAGACCCGTGCCGCCGCTGCGCCGACCCCGACCGCGACGACGGGCTGATCTGCGTGGTCGAGCGCCCCCAAGACATCGTCGCCATCGAGCGCTCGGGCGAGTTCCGCGGGCGTTTTCATGTGCTCGACGGGGCGATCTCGCCGATGGAGGGCGTCGGACCCGACCAGCTCACGATCCGCCAGCTGCTCGCGCGGCTGGGCAGCGCGCGCGAGGTGCTCGTGGCCACCGACCCCGACGTCGAGGGCGACGCGACCGCGCTCTACCTCGCGCGCCTCATCAAGCCGCTGGGCCTGCGGGTGACCCGGCTGGCCCACGGCATCGCGGTGGGCACCGAGCTCGAGTACGCCGACCGCAGCAGCGTCGCGCGTGCCTTGGAGCACCGGCGCGAGCTCTGATCCCGCCGATCACCCGCCGGTCCGCGCAGGGCGCGCCCGCCCACGCAGACCGCGCCGGACCTCCCCAGCGGGCTGGGGCGATCACGGCGCCGGGACGGGCGGCGGGCGGCGGGCGCCTGATCAGGCGCTGCGGCCCTTGAGCTGCGCGACCAGCAGGTCGCGGTTCATCTGGCTGATGACGTCGAGCGAGATGCCCTTGGGGCAGGCCACGGTGCACTCGCCGTAGTTGCTGCAGTGCCCGAACTCTTCTTTGTCCATCTGCGTGACCATCTTGGTCACCCGGTCGTAGCGCTCGGGCTGGCCCTGGGGCAGCAGGCCGAGGTGCGTGACCTTCGCGCCGGTGAACAACATCGCCGCCGCGTTCGGGCAGCTCGCCACGCAGGCGCCGCAGCCGATGCAGGTCGCGGCGTCAAAGGCGCGGTCGGCCTCGTCCTTGGGCACCGGAACGGCGTTGGCGTCGGGCGCCGAGCCGGTCCGGACCGAGATGAAGCCGCCGGCCTGCACGATGCGGTCGAGCGCCGAGCGGTCCACCACGAGGTCCTTGAGCACGGGGAAGGCCCCGGCCCGGAAGGGCTCGATGGTGATGTTGTCGCCGTGCTTGAACTCCCGCATGTGGAGCTGGCAGGTGGTGGTCCGCGGCAGGTGGCCGTGGGGCGCCCCGTTGATCATCAAGCCGCAGCTGCCGCAGATGCCCTCGCGGCAGTCGTGCTCGAAGGCGACGGGCTCTTTGCCCTGGCCCTCAAGCTGCTCGTTGAGCACGTCGAGCATCTCGAGGAAGCTCATGTGCTCGTTGATGTCTTTGAGCTGGTAGGTCTCGAAGTTGCCGGCGCTGTCCTTGGAGGTCTGGCGCCAGATGTTCAGCGTGAGGTCCATTACTTGTAGCTCCGCTGCGAGGGTTTCACGTAGTCGAAGGTGAGCTGCTCTTTGTGGAGGTTCGGGCGTTGGCCCACCCCGGTGAACTCCCAAGCCGCGACGTGGGCGAAGTTTTCGTCGTCACGCTTCGCCTCCCCGTCCTCTTCTTGGAACTCTTCGCGGAAGTGCCCGCCGCAGGACTCGCGGCGCTCCAGGGCGTCGAGGCACATCAGCTCGGCGAACTCGAGGAAGTCGGCCACGCGGGCGGCCTTCTCAAGCGACTGGTTCACGCCGGTGTCCGAGCCGGGGACGCTGACGTTCTTCCAGAACTCGTCGCGGATCTGGGGGATGCGGACGAGCGCCTCTTTGAGGCCCTCTTCGGTGCGGCCCATGCCGCACTTGTCCCACATCAGCAGGCCGAGCTCTTTGTGGAAGCTGTCGACCGTGCGCTTGCCCTTGATCGAGAGCAGCGTGCTGAGGCGCTGCTTGACCTCGGCCTCGACCGCGGCGAACTCGGGCCAGTCGGTCGACTTGGCTTGGGGCTTGCGCTTGGCCAAGAAGTCGCCAATGCACGGCGGCGCGACGAAGTAGCCGTCGGCGAGGCCCTGCATGAGCGCGCTCGCGCCGAGGCGGTTGGCGCCGTGGTCCGAGAAGTTGGCCTCACCGAGCACGAACAGGCCGGGCACGTTGGACATGAGGTTGTAGTCGACCCACAGCCCGCCCATCGTGTAGTGGATGGCCGGGTACATGCGCATCGGCTCGGTGTAGGGATCTTCGCCGGTGATGCGCTGGTACATCTCGAACAGGTTGCCGTAGCGCGCCTCGACGCCGTCCTTGCCGAGGCGGCGCACCGCGTCCGAGAAGTCGAGGTAGACGCCGCGGCCGTTGTACGAGACGCCGCGGCCCTCGTCGCAGACCTGCTTGGCGGCGCGCGAGGCGATGTCGCGCGGCACGAGGTTGCCGAAGGCCGGGTAGCGGCGCTCAAGGTAGTAGTCGCGCTCGCTCTCGGGGATGTCGTTGGGGTGGCGCCCAACCTTGCCCGTCTTGGGATCAAACGCGTCTTTCTGGTCTTTGGGCACCCACACCCGGCCGTCGTTGCGCAGCGACTCGGACATCAGGGTGAGCTTGGACTGGTAGTCGCCGCTCACCGGGATGCAGGTCGGGTGAATCTGGGTGTAGCAGGGGTTCGCGAACAGCGCGCCGCGGCGGTGGGCCCGCCAGGTGGCGGTCACGTTGCAGCCCATCGCGTTGGTCGACAAGAAGAAGACGTTGCCGTAGCCGCCAGTGGCCAGCACGACCGCGTCGCCGACGAAGCGCTTGAGCTGGCCGGTCACGAGGTCGCGGGCGATGATGCCCCGCGCATGGCCGTCTTTGACGACCACGTCGAGCATCTCGTGCCGCGGGAACATCTTGATGCCGCCAGCGGCGACCATCTTCGCGTGGGCCTGGTAGGCGCCGATCAGCAGCTGCTGACCGGTCTGGCCGCGCGCGTAGAAGGTGCGGCTGACCTGGGCGCCGCCGAAGCTGCGGTTGTCGAGCAGGCCGCCGTACTCGCGGGCGAAGGGCACGCCCTGGGCGGTGGCCTGATCGATGATGTTGACGCTGGTCTCGGCGAGCCGGTAGACGTTGCGCTCGCGGGCCCGGAAGTCACCACCTTTGACCGTGTCGTAGAACAGCCGGTAGATGCTGTCGCCGTCGTTCTGGTAGTTCTTCGCGCCGTTGATGCCGCCCTGCGCCGCGATGCTGTGGGCGCGGCGGGCGCTGTCTTGGAAGCAGAAGTTGAGGACGTTGTAGCCGAGCTCGGCGAGGGTCGCGGCGCAGGCCGCGCCGGCGAGGCCGGTCCCCACCACGATGATGTCGTACTTGCGCTTGTTGGCCGGGTTCACGATCTGCATCGAGAACTTGTGCCGGGACCAGGCGGTCTGGATGTCGCCGCTCGGGGCGCCCGATTTCAGTTCGATGGTCATGGGAGGGCTCCGCCGCGATGGGAGGGAAAGGAGAGGAGCGCGGGCGTGGGCCCCGGCGCGGGGGCGCTGGAGCGCCGCCGCCGGGCCGCCGCGGGGCTCAGGGCAGCTTGACCAGGCCGGCGACGATGGCGATGGCGATGGCGCAGTTGCCCGCGGTGATGAGGCCGCCGAAGGTCAGGGCCGCCCGCCGGGCCAACAGGTCGTAGCGGGGGTTGCCGAGGCCGAGCGTGCGGCAGAGGCTCCACACGCCGTGGGCGAGGTGCAGCCCGAGCGCGACCTGGGCCACGATGTAGGCGCCAGCGACCGCGGGGTTCTTGAGGCCGTTGACCAGGTTCTGGAAGGCGAAGCACTGCAGCCCGCCCTCGCCGTCGGCCATGCAGTGCCGGAACTCGCCGTGCACCGAGCCCAGGGTCAGGTGCAGCAGGTGGTACACGATGAAGGCGAGCAGGACGAGGCCGCCGTACCGCATCGTGCGCACCGCGTAGCTGCCGCTGAGCCACTGGTGCGACTTGTAGCCGGTGGGCCGGGCCTTGTTGCTGCGCAGCACCAGCGCGCCCGCCGAGCCCATGTGGGCGAGGATCATGCCCAGCAGGCCGATGCGCGCCGGCCAAAGCAGGGGGTTGCCCTGCATCATCGCGGCGTAGGCGTTGAACTTGTCCGCGCCCAGGAAGACCTGGAGGTTGCCGAGCATGTGGGCGATCACGAACCCGAACAGGCCGAGGCCGGAGAGGGCCATCACGATCTTCAGCCCGATGCTGGAGCTGAGGAACTGTTTGAGCCAGGTCATGGAGGCGTCCCTGGTTGGATGAGGGGAGCGGGTGGAGGAGCGGCGTGGGGGCGCGCCGCCGTGGGCGAGGGCCCGGGGGGCGGAGGCCCCGCAGGTCGCCCTCCGGCTCGTCCGGCGCGCGGGCGAGGAGGGGTTCTAGCCCCTGCCGGACAGGGGGGCAACCAAAACAAGATAGATGGACGTGCAGGACGCCGCTCCGGATGGGGGCGCCGCCCGCGACCGCCGGTGCGCGCCGGGCCGCGGACACGGGGCCGCGGAGCAGGCGACGCGCGCGCTGCGGTCGACGGGCGCGGCCGCCCGCGGGCCCTCAGCGCCCGGCGCGCAGCAGCGCGCTCCGCAGGGGATCGCCGTCGGTCCGCCGGTCCGCCGAGGCGACCAGCGCGCGCAGCCGGTCGTTGCCGTCGATCAGCTGCTGGGTGAGCACGGTCAGCATCAGGCGCCGCAGCGCGATGCCCCGGCCGTCGGTGCCCCGAATGAGGGTGCGGAAGACCTCGCGGTCCATCGTCGCCGCGAGGACCGGGCCGCGGATCGCCGTGCAGGTCGCGGTCCTGCGCGAGCGGTCGACGATCCCCATCGTGCCCAGCAGGGTCGGCGCGCGGACCTCGATCCGGACCGGCGCCCCGTCGTTGGCGCGTTCGACCTGCACGGCGCCTTCCAACACAATGTAGAGCTGTTGGCTCGGCTCGCCCTCGACGCAGAGGTCCTCGCCCTCGGCGTAGCTGCGGACCCGGCAGGCGCGCAGCAGGCTGTAGAGCTCGGCTGCGGTGGCGCCCACCTCTGGGTAGGCCTCGGCGAGGGTCTGGGCGCCGGCCCGCAGCGCCTCGGCGCTCATGCCTCACCCCGGCGGGCGGCGCCCTCGGCCATGGCCTCGACGATGCCCTGGTTCGTCGAGCGCAGCCGGTGGGTCAGGGTGTGGAGCAGGTGGTACTCAATGGCGGCCACCACGGGGTTCTCGCGGCCCTCTTCGAGCAGGGCCCGGGGCACCCGCAGGCAGGTGCTGTCCCGCGCCGCCCGCACGGTGGCGCTGCGCGGCTGGGTCGGGGCGAAGAGCGCGGTCTCACCCACCACGTCCCAGGCGCCGGCAGAGCCCACCTCGCGCTCGCCGGTCTCGGCGTGCACGGTGGCGCAGAGCTCGCCGTGCACGATGAGCAGGGCCGAGTCGGCGGGATCGCCCTGCCGCAGCACCACGTGGCCCGCCGGCACCTCGACGGGGGGTGATCGCTGCAACACCCAGTCGACGTGCGCGTCGTCGACGCGCTCGCGCAAGTGCAGGCTGGCGAGGCCCTGCAGGTAGAGGCGGGCGGCGTGCTGTGGGTTGATGCGCATGGCGCTCCCCTCGGGCTGGACCTTCCGCGATGCTATCACCCGCCGCCGCTCCGCTCGCGCGACCGGCGCCTCCGCCTGTATGATGGGGCACCAGGAGGTCTCCATGCGCGCTGCTCCGCTCTCCCCCGGCCCCATCGCGCGGCGCGCGGCCGCCTCCCTCGCGCTCGCGGCGCTCTCCGCCTGCTCGGGCAAAGGCGACACGGCGGTGGCCTGCGACACCTCGGCGGTCGCTTCGGTGCAGGTCATCGTGACCGACGCCACCGCGAACATCCTCAACGGGGCGACGGTCAGCTACAGCGTCGACGGCGGCGCCCCGGCGGCCTGCGACGCCTTCAACAGCCAGTACGTGTGCGGGTGGGAGGTCGCTGGCGAGATCACCGTCACCGCCGAGGTCGAGGGCTATGCGCCCGGCAGCCAGACGGTCACGGTGCAGAAGGGCGAGTGCCACGTCGAGACCGAGAACCTCACCCTGCGGCTCGACCCGGCCCGCTGAACCGGGCCCGCTGAAGTCGGCCCGCTGCGCCCGACCCGCTGAGGTTGACCCGCTGCGGCGGCCCTCGGTGACCCGCAGCGTGCGCTGGGCGCCGCGGCCTGCGGCTCAGGCGCCGCCCTCGGCCGGCGGCACCCCGTCGAAGCGGCTGACCCGCACGCGGCCGGCCACCGTGGGGGCCTCGCGCTGCATCAGCTCGTCCATCTTGGACCAAAAGGCCGCGTGAAGGTCGACGCCGGCGCTGATCTCGGTGCCGATGAGCAGGATGAGCAGGTCGGCGAGCTCTTCGGCCAGCGCGTCCTTGGGCTTGCCCTTGGTCACCGCCGCGCTGACCT
>JBJONS010000171.1:0-6783 GCA_046051725.1 Pseudomonadota bacterium
GGCCGCGCCGCTGTGGTCGGCGGCCCCCGCTGCGGCCGCGCCCGCCGCCGCGCCCGCCGCCGCCCCGCGCCGCTTCGCGCTGGTGGTGGGGGCCAACGACGGCGGCCCTGAGCGCCCCCACCTGCGCTACGCGACCGCCGACGCCCGCGCGATGTCGAGCCTGCTCGGCGAGCTCGGCGGGGTGGCCGCCGCCGACCGGGCCCTGCTGGTCGACCCCGACCCCGCCGCGGTGCGCGCCGCCCTCGCCGCCCTGCAGGCCCGCCTCGCCGCCGCCGGCGGCGCCCGCACCGAGCTGCTGTTCTACTACTCGGGCCACTCCGACGAGCGCGGCTTGCTGCTCGGCGGCCAGCGCCTCGACTACGCCGAGCTGCGCAAGGCGCTCAAAGACACCCAGGGTGACGTGCGCATCGCCATCCTCGACTCGTGCAGCAGCGGCGCGCTGGTGGCGGCCAAGGGCGGACAGCACGTCAACGGCTTCTTGCCCGACGGCAGCAACGCGGTGGAGGGCCACGCCTACCTGACCAGCAGCTCGGCCGACGAGGTGAGCCAAGAGGCCGCGAGCATCGGCGGCAGCTTCTTCACCCACGCGCTGCTGACCGGCATGCGCGGCGGCGCCGACGTGAACACCGACGGGCTCGTCACCCTCAACGAGGCCTACCGCTTCGCCTACGACGAGACCCTCGCCCGCACCGAGACCACCCGCTTTGGCCCCCAGCACGCCAGCTTCGACATCCAGCTCAGCGGCTCGGGCGATCTGGTGATGACCGACCTGCGCTCCCGCACCGCGCCCCTGGTGCTCGACCCGGCGCTCAGCGGGCGCCTGTCGGTGCGCGACGACCAAGAGCGGCTGGTGGCCGAGCTGACCAAGCGCCCCGGCGCCCCGCTCACCCTGCTGCTCGAGCCGGGTCGCTACACCCTGACCCTGACCGGCGCCGCCGGGCCGGCGCGGGCCACGCTCAGCCTCGACGGCGCGAGCCCGCGGGCGGTGGCCCCAGCCGCGTTCTCGGCGGTGACCCCGCTGGCCACGGCCCGGCGGGGCGACGGCCCGGCCACCGCAGAGGGAGAGGGCGCGGCCGCCGATCCGACCGCCGCCTCGGCGCTCATGGGGGCCATCGACGGAGGCGCGGCCAAGCTGCGCAGCGTGGATGGCGTGCAGCTCGGCGCGGTGGTGCACAGCGCGTCCATCGACGGCTTCGCGTTCGCGCTCGGCCTCAACGACACGACCGGCGCGGTGACCGGCGCGGCGGTGTCCTTCGGCGGCAACCTCGCCGGCGGCCCCATCGAGGGCGCCCAGGTGGCGCTGGGCATCAACCACGCCCGCGCCGGGCTGAGCGGGGCCCAGGCAGCGGTGGGCATGAACACCGCCGGCGCGGTCGATGAGGGCGTTCAGGCGGCGGTCGGCGCCAACATCAGCGAGGGCCCGGTGCGCGGGGCCCAGGCGGCGGTCGGCCTCAACCTCAGCGGCGGCCCGCTGACCGGCGCCCAGCTCACCAGCGGCGCGAACCTGAGCCGGGGGGCGGTGCGCGGCGCCCAGCTCAGCGGCGGGGTGAACCTCGCCGCAGCGCAGGTCGAGGGCGCCCAGCTCGCCGGCGGGGTGAACCTCGCCGACCGGGTCGAGGGGGCCCAGCTCGCCGGCGGCGTCAACGTGGCGGGGCCGGTCGACGGCGCCCAGCTCAGCGGCGGGGTCAACGTCGCCCGCGACGTCGAGGGCCTGCAGCTCGCGGTGGTCAACGTCGCCCGCGACGTGGACGGCCTGCAGCTCGGCGTGATCAACCGCGGCCACGAGGTCGAGGGGGCGATGATCGGGGTCGTCAACGTGGCCCGGTCGGTGGACGGCGCGCCCATCGGCCTGCTGAACCTCGTGCGCGACGGCATCCACGACCTCGAGCTCAGCTCGACCCCCAGCGGCCGGGTGCAGGGCACGCTCAAGCTCGGCGGGCGAGAGGTCTACACCAGCCTCGCCGCCGAAGCCGCGACCGAGACCCCCACCGACCTCTCGCCCTGGGCCTTCGGGGCGGGGCTCGGCGGCCGGGCCGACCTCGGGGTGGTGGCCTGGGACACCGAGGTCGGCCTGCTCTCGCGCCCGGCCTCGTGGACCCCGGCCGACCTGTCGACCGGCGCCCTGCTGCAGCCGCGGGTGACCGGCGCCCTGGCCTTGACCCTGCTCGACCGGATCGCGCCGACCTGGTCGTGGAGCTGGAACCTCGCGATCCCGATGGACGGCGGCGCGGTGCCGCGCAGCTTGAAAGCCGAGCCCTTCGGCCCCAACCCCAAGCTCGGCCACTTCTGGACCACGGCCTTCGGGCTGCGGGTGGCGGTGGGCCCCCTGCCCAGTGACCGCCCGAAGCCCGCGCCGGCGACCGGGGGCTGAGGCCGCCGCTCAGGCCTGCGGCGCGCCCGGCAGCAGCAGGCTGAGCGCGGTCGCCGCCGCCACCCGCTGCACGCGCGCGCGATCGCCGGGCAGCTTGAGCGCCCGGTGCACCACGCCCGCGGGGCCGGCCAGCGCGACGTGCACGGTGCCCACCGGCTTGTCGGGGCTGCCGCCCCCCGGCCCGGCGATGCCGGTGACGCCGATGCCCCAGGTCGCGCCCGCCCGGGCCCGCATGCCCTCGGCCAGCGCGACGGCCACCTCGCGGCTGACCGCGCCGTGGGCGGCGATGACCGCCGGATCGACCCCGCAGGTGCGGATCTTGGCCTCGTTGCTGTAGACCACCGCGCCCTCGAGCAGGGCGGCGCTCACCCCGGGCACCGCCCCGAGCCAGGCGCAGATGCCGCCGGCGGTGCAGCTCTCGGCCAGCGCGATGGTCTGGCCGGCGTCGACGAGCTGGCGGGCGACGACCTCGGCCAGATCACCGCAATCGACGCCAAAGGCGCGCCAGCCGACCCGGCGCCGCACCTCGGCCACCACCGCCTCGGCCTGCGCGGCGGGGGTGTGGGCGACGAACTTGAGCTTGACGTGGTTCTCGGGCATCGCGGTGCGGTAGCCGATCTCCATGCCCGGGCTCTCGAGGTCGAGCAGCAGCGTCTCGAGCTCGCTCTCGCCGAGGCCCACCACCCGGATGGTGTGGACGAAGGGGGCGGCGATCTGCAGCCGGGCCCGCAGGTCGGGCGCGACCCAGGTCTGAAACATCGGCTTCATCTCGCGGGGCACGCCCGGCATGAAGTAGACCTGGGCCCCGCCCACCTCGAGGTGAAAGCCCGGCGCGGTGCCCCAGCGGTTCTCGAGCAGGGTCGCGCCGGCCGGCAGCACCGCCTGCTTGCGGTTGACCTCGGGCATCTCGCGCTTGTAGCGCTGGTACATGCCGATGACCTGGGCGAGGGCGTCCTCGCGCAGGGCCAGCGGGCGGTCGAAGGCCAGCCCCGCCGCCTCGGCGGTCAGGTCGTCGCGGGTGGGGCCGAGCCCGCCGCTGCACAGCACGACCTGGCCGAGCGCCGCCGCCTGCTGCAGCACCTCGACGAGATCGCCGAGCCGGTCGGGCGCGCAGATGACCCGGCGCACCGGCACCCCGAGGCCCCAGAGCTGGTCGCAGAGCCAGTTGGAGTTGGTGTCGACGGTCACGCCGGTGGTGAGCTCGTCGCCCTGGGCGATGATCACGGCCTCGACGGCGGCGGGCGGGAGCGGCTGGGCGGGCATGGGACCTCCGCCCGCGCCTTAGCCCAGCCCCCCGCGGGCCCGGCCCGCGCCCCGGTCCATGACGGGTCTTTGACGGGGCGCCGCTCTCCCTCCCGCGGCGGCGGTCCGTACCACGGCTTGGCCCGCCACCGCGGCAGGCGGGCCACACCGCGCGGAGGACCCCGGACCTCCGCCCCATCCTGCAGGGGCACCCATGGACCACTCTCCCTCGACGCGCGCTTCGACCCCGATCGCCGCGCGCCGCGCCGCCCTCCTCCCCCTGCTGCTCGGGCTGTCTGTCCCCGCGGCAGCCAGCGAGACCCTCACCCTGACGGGCACGGTCCGGGACTTCCAGCCCTCGAGCCACCCCGACTTCGAGCGCTACAACGGCAGCGACCGCGGCATCGTCCGGGCCGGGCTCGGCGCCGACGGCCTGCCCGTCTACAACGCCGCCGACGCCAACCCCAGCATCTGGTCGGCCGACAGCTTCGGCCAATGGTACCGCGACGTGCCGGGGGTCAACCAGTCCTTCCCCCACGCCATCACGCTGACCGAGGACGCCGCGACCGGCGTCTACACCTACAGCGAGGCGAACTTCTTCCCGGCCGACGGGAAGGGCTATGGTGAGTACGGTCGCTCGGGCCACAACTTCCACTTCACCTTTATGGTCGAGACCGAGTTCACCTACCTCGGCGGCGAGACCTTCACCTTCACCGGCGACGACGACCTCTGGGTCTTCATCGACGGGCAGCTCGTGATCGATCTGGGCGGGGTCCACAGCGCCCAGACCGCGTCCGTGCGCCTCGACGCGGTCGCCGCCCGCCTCGGCCTCGTGCCTGGCGGCACCTACGACTTCGCGCTCTTCTTCGCCGAGCGCCACACCACCCGCTCGACCTTCCGCATCGACACCACCATCGCGCTCGACACCAACGAGCTGTGCGGCGACGGCGTCGACAACGACCGCGACGGGGCCGCCGACCGGGCCGACGAGGACTGCCAGGCCTGCGGCGACGGCGTCGAGGACCCCGGTGAGGGCTGCGACGACGGCAACGCCGCGGCGCTGGACGGCTGCGACGCCGCCTGCGGGGACGAGGACCTCGACGGCGACGGTCAAGTCGACGCCGTGCTCGGCGGAGAGGACTGCGACGACAGCGCCCCCGGCACCTTCCGCGGCGCGCCCGAGGTGGCCCTCGACGGCGTCGACCAGGACTGCGACGGCTACGATGCGGGCCAGGACAGCGATCTGGACCTCATCTCGGACGCGCGCGAGGCCGCGCTCGGCCTCGACCCCTTCGACCCCGACATGGACGGCGACGGCCTGAGCGACGGCGACGAGCTGGGCGGAGACCTGGGCGGGCCCGAGGGCCTGAGCACCGACCCCCGCGCCGCCGACACCGACGGCGACGGCCTCGATGACGGCGCCGAGCTGAACTTCGGCTCAGACCCGCTGCAGGGCGACGCCGACGGCGACCGCCTGACCGACCGGGTCGAGCAGCGCCTGGGCAGCGACCCCAACGACGCCGACAGCGATGACGACGGCGTGCGCGACGACTGGGAGCGGATCAACGGCACCGACCCGCGGGCGGCCGACACCGACGGCGACGGCCTCTCGGACGGAGAGGAGGCCCGCCGCAGCCGCACCGACCCGCTCGACCCGGACATGGACGACGACGGCCTGTCTGACGGCGAAGAGCTCGCCCGGGGCACCGACCCCCGCGCGGCCGACTCCGACGACGACGGCCTGTCCGACGGCGATGAGGCGCTGATCGGCACCGACCCCCGCGACGCGGACACCGACAGCGACGGCCTCGAGGACGGCGCCGAGTCGACCATCGGCACCGATCCGCGCGACGCCGACACCGATGAGGACGGCCTCGCCGACGGCGCTGAGGGCCCGATCGGCACCGACCCCCGCGACGCTGACACCGACGACGACGGCCTCGCCGACGGCGCCGAGCCCCAGCGCGGCCTCGACCCCCGCGACGCCGACTCCGACGACGACGGCCTCGCCGACGGCGCCGAGGGCCCGGTCGGCACCGATCCGCGCGACGCCGACACCGACGACGACGGCGTCTCGGACGGCGACGAGCAGGCCGCGGGCACCGATCCGCTGCGCCCGCCCGCGCCCCTGCGCCCGCTCCGGGGGGCCGCGCCCGGCCCCGAGGCCGACGCGCCCCAGCTCGAGGCCGAGCTCATCGCCGACGGCGACGGCGACGGCGCCGCCCCGGTCGAGGCGAGCCCCCGCGAGCTGCCCCGCTACGTCAGCGGGCCCGGCTTCGGCGGCAGCCCCGGCGCGCCCGACGCCGACGAGGACGGCCTCAACGACGGTGATGAGCTCGAGCTCGGCACCGACCCGCTCAACCCCGACACCGACGGCGACGGCCTCGACGACGGCGCCGAGCGCGACGCCTGGACCGACCCGCTCAACCCCGACAGCGACGGCGATGGCCTGAGCGACGGCGAAGAGGCGGGCCCCGGCGCCGAGGGGGCCCCGGCCCAGGGCACCGACCCCAACGACGCCGACAGCGACGGCGACGGCCTCGACGACGGCGTAGAGCTGAGCGTCGGCTCGGACCCCCGCGGCGTCGACAGCGACGGCGACGGCCTCGGCGACGGCGACGAGCACGCGGCGGGAACCGACCCGACCGCGCCGGACTCCGACGCCGACGGCCTGGGCGACGGCGACGAGCGCGCGGCGGGCGCCGACCCGCTCGACCCCGACTCGGACGGCGACGGCGTCAGCGACGGCGATGAGGTCGCGGCGGGCGCCGACCCGACCGCGGGCGACGAGGAGGCGGGCGGCGACGAGGCGGGCGATCCGTGGGGCTGGCCCGGCGCGGGCGGCGCGGGCCCCCTGCCCCTCGACGGCGGCCCCCGCTTCGACGGCGCCGCGCAGGACGGTGAGGACGCCGAAGCGGACGACGCCGCGGGCGATGACGCCGGCGGCGGCGACGGCGGCCCGGTGATCGACGGCCCCGCCTTTGAGGGCCCGCCGATCGAGCCCTGGCCGGCGGCCGAGGGCGCCGACGGGCAGGACACCGGCGCGCAGGCCGAGGAGCCGGCCGGCGACACGGGTGAGCCCGCCGACCCGGCGGCGCTCGGGGCCGATGAGGCCGAGGGCGCGGGCGCCGCGGCGTCCGCGCCGCCCGCGCGCGGGCGGGACCTGCGGC
>JBJONS010000172.1:0-6633 GCA_046051725.1 Pseudomonadota bacterium
CATGGCGCAGACGGCGTCGTGCTCGCCGAGCAGGGCGCGGGCGCCGACCGCCAGCGCCCGGGCCTCGAGGCTCTCGGCCAGCGCCAGATCGACGGCCCGCAGGCGCTCGAGCTGGGCGACCGCCGCCGCGCCGTCGCGGGCGGCCTCGACCGCCGCGCGGGCCAGCTCGAGCGCGAGGGCGGCGGTGCCCCGGCCGGCCTGCTGCTCGGCCGCGCCGAGCGCGCGCGCCTCGGGCTCGCGTCCGCCGGCGCTGAGCAGGCGCACGACCTGCGGGGCGAGGGCGGGCCCCGGGCGCAGGGCCCAGAGCTGGGCCGCGGCGGCGCAGGCGGCGGCGGCGTCGCCCCCGCGGGCGGCGGAGAGGAGGGAGGGCCCCACGCTGTCGATGAGCGCGCCATCCTCGGCCCCGCACAGCCGGTCGGCCAGGCGGAGGGCGGCCACCGGATCGCGCCGCCACTCGCCCCGGGCCTGCAAGGCGGCGGCGACCGCGGCGTGGGCGGACGGCGGGGCGCGCAGGGCGAGGCCCCGGACGGCGGCGGGCGCCGCGAGGTGCAGCCAGCCGGCGTCATCGACGCGCAGGTGGCCGGCCTCGACCAGGGCCCGCAGGCGCTGGCTCAGGCCGCCGGCGCCGCTGGGCAGCAGGCGGGCCAGCTCGTCGGCCGGGCAGGGCGCGCCGAGCAAGGCCAGGGCCACCAGCGGCTCGGCCAGGCTCGGGCCCAGGCGGTCGACCGCGGCGCCGCCCTCGCGGCTGCGAGCGTCGATGACAGCCTGCAGCGCGTCCATCTCGACGACCCATAGGCCGCTGCGGCGGCTGAGCGCCCCGGCGTCGGCGGCGCGGGCCACGAGATCGACGCAGGCGCCGGGCAGGCCGCCGCTGGGTCCGGCCAGGGCCTCGGCCAGGCCGGCGGGCGCGCGCCCGCTGAGGAGCTGGCCGATCAGCGCGTCAATCTCGATGATCGACAACGGGCAGAGGGGGAGGCTGGGCGCGCCGTCGACCAGGGGCCCGGCGGCGGCGACCCGCACCCCACGGCGGGCGATCAGCTGGCGGAGCAGCTCGGCCTCGGGCGCGGGCAGGCTGGCCGGGTCGTCCACCAGCACGATCAGGCCGTCGGGCGCGCGGCGCAGCAGGGCCGTCGCGGCCTGATCGACGCGGTCGCGGGGATCTTCGCACGCGGGCAGGCCCTGGACTGCGCCGGGCAGGGCCGGGTCGGCGAGCAGGGCCGCCACGCCCGCCCAGGGCTGGCCGCCGCCGCAGAGGCGCAGGTGGGGGCGGCCGCGGGCCTGGAGCTCGAGGCTGAGGCGGTCGAGCGCGTGGCTGCGGCCGGTGCCCGAAGCGCCCTGCAGCTGCAGCAAGCCGCCGCGCTGCAGCCAGCCGCGGGCCGCCTCGTCGAGGCCCGGCCGGGGCAGGTGGGCGGCGCGGGCCCGGCGGCGCACGGTGGCCCCGTCGATGCGGGGCAGGGGCACGCCTTTGGCCTCCAGCACGTCGACCACGGCGGCGGCGCTCGGGCGCAGGCCCGGCTCGGGGGCGAGCAGCTCGGCCTGCAGCTCTTGCAGCCAGGGCGCGCCGGCGGTCGTGGGCGGGGCCTCAGTGCGGCGGCGGGCGAGGCTGGCGGCGAGGCCCTCGTCGGCCCAGGGGAGCTGGCCGTGCAGCATCTCGTAGAGCACGACGCCGGCCGCGTAGACGTCGGCGGGGCCCGATGGAGGCTCGCCCCGCACCCGCTCGGGCGCCGCGTAGTGCAGCGTGCCGCCGAGGCCGCCGACCATGCCGAAGTCGACCAGCCAGACCCGCTGGTCCGAGATCCGCTCGACGATGATGTTCTCGGGCTTGATGTCGCCGTGCGCGAGGCCGCGCTGGTGGACCAGGGCGAGCGCGTCCATCAGCACGGCGATGACGCGCAGCGCGGCGGTCTCGGGGGCCGGACCGGCCCGCACCATCGTGTCGAGGCCGCGGCCGCTGGCCCGCTCCATCGCGATGTAGGGCTGCGGCCAGCCCTGGGCCTCGAACAGCGCGGGGATGGCCGGGTGGCAGAGGCTGCCCAGCGCCCGGACCTCGTCGCCCGGCGCGGTCTCGAGCAGCTTGATCGCCGCCTCGCGGCCGAGCTCGTCGGTGGCCGCCCAGGTGGCGCCGAAGGCCCCGGCGCCGAGCGGCAGGTTCAGGGTCCAGCGGCCGAGGCGGTCGCCGGCGCGCAGCGCGGGGCGGGCGGGCTCGGGGGCGGGCTCGGCGCCCGGGGCGCGGGCGCGGGCCACCGGGCGGAGGAGCCCGCTGTGGGCCTCGGCGGTCCGGCCGCGGGGGGCCGGGCGGAGCCGCGCGCTCGGGGCCTCGCTGGCCGGGCCCCGCCGGTCGGGCAGGGCCCGCAGCATGCCGCTGTGGGCCTCGGCCGTGCGTCCGCCCTCGTCTTCGCCGTCGTGGCCGTCAGCGTCGTCGACGTCAGACATGGGGCCTCCTGGTGCGGGCCGGGCTCACCGCCACACCTCGGGATCGGGCTCGGCGCTCGGGTCGCCGTGCTCCGCGAAGATGTTCTCGGTCACGTCATCCATGCGCAGCAGGGCGTCGACGACCCGCGGGTCGAGGTGGCTGCCGCGCAGCTCGGCGACCCGGCGGCGCACCTCGTCCTTGGGGATGTCGGGGCGGTAGGGCCGGTGGGAGCGCATGGCGTCATAGACGTCCACCGCGGCGATCACGCGCGCGGAGAGGGGGATGCCCTCGCCCGACAGGCCGCGGGGGTAGCCGCCGCCGTCCCAGCGCTCGTGGTGGTAGAGCGCGATCTGGTGGGCGACCGGCGGCAGGCCGGCTTGGCGCAGCAGCTCGGCGCCGAGCAGGGTGTGGGACTCCATCTCGGCCCGCTCTTGGGCGGTGAAGCGGTGGCCCCCGCGCACGAGGCGCACCGGCAGGCTGACCTTGCCGATGTCGTGCAGCGGGCCATACTCAGCGAGGCCGCGCACCAGCTCGGGGTCGAGATCGAGGGTCTGGCCCAGCGCGGCGCCGAGCAGGCTGACCCGGCGCAGGTGGCGCAGGGTGGCGTCGGTCTCGGTGCTGCCGGGGGACTCCATCGCCGCGGCCATGATCAGCACGAGCGCGCTCGGGCCGGCGGGCGCGGCGGGCGCGGCGGTGGGCGGCGGCGGCTCGCGGTCGAGGCCCAGGGCGTCGCGCAGCTGCTTTCGAAAGGCCTGGGGCTGAAAGGGCTTGGAGATCAGGCCGCTGGCGCCGAGGCGGCTGAGCTCGGGGCCGACCCGGTCGGGCGGCTCGGCGGTGGCGACCAGCACCGGGACGGCGGCGAGGTCAGGCAGGCGGCGGATCGTCGCGAGGATCTCGGGCGCCTTCATGCCGGGCAGGTGGTAGTCGGTGACGATGAGCTGCGGGCGGAGCTGGACCGCCATGGCGATCCCCTGGGCGCCGTCTTCGGCGAGGTGCACCTCGAAGCCCGCGGCGGTGGCGAGGCGTGCCTCGAGCCCGCGCAGGGCAGGATCGTCCTCGATGATGAGCACGCTGGGCCGGGACATGGGGACCTCACTCCGCCCCCGCTTCGGACCGGCGGGGCGCGGGTTGAGGCGAGGTGCGGGCGCGAGATGCCGCATGACCGGGGCGGAGTCGGCGTGCATCGCCCCAGTTTTCCCCCCCCTGCCGGAACGGATGCCTGCGCTGCATGCGGGAGATCCCCGACGGGGCGCGCGGGCAGCGGCAGCGCCTGCGGCCGCGCCGGCGGGGCAGCCTGCGGCGGGGGCGCGCGCTAAGCGGGGCGCGCGGGCGGCAGCCCGCCGGTCGGTGGGTGAACCGCCGCCGAGGGCGCCCGGCAAAGAACGGGGGGAGGCAGCGGTGGAGCAGCGCGCGCACACGGTGCAGCTCCCGCCCGACCGGCTCGCCCGGCCCCTCGCCTTTGGCGTGCTGGTGGCCTGGATCGCCGCGGTGGGTCTCGCTGCGCTGCAGCATGAGCGGGACCGGGCCGCAGCGGGCGTGGGCGCCCCGCCGCCGCCCCTGCCGCCCGACGGGCTGCGCCGCGGGGCCGGGCCGTGAGCGGGCGGGCGGGCCTGGCCCTGGGCGCGGCGGCGCTGCTCGCGGCCTGTGGCGGGCCCACGCCTCCCCCGGGCCTCATCGTGATCAGCGTCGACACGCTGCGGGCCGACGCGATCGAGCCGCTCGGCGCGCCCGCCGGCAGCAGCCCCGCGCTCGCCCGCATCGCCCGCGAGGCGGTGCTTTTTGAGCGGGCCTACGCCCAGGCCAACGAGACCCAGCCCAGCCACGCCGCGCTGTTCACCAGCCAGCTGCCCAGCGCGCTCGGCCCGGTCGACAGCGCGCTGACCATCCCCGACGGGACGCCGACCCTGGCCTCGAGCCTCGCGGCGGCCGGCTGGCGCACCGGCGCGGTCGTGGCCGGCGGGCACCTCGCCCGGGTGTTGGGCTTGGACGACGGTTTTCAGCAGTACGTCGAGGCGCGGCGCATGGGCAGCTTTCAGCAGACCGTGCCGCTCGGCCTGCGCTGGCTGGATGAGGCCCGGGCCGGAGATCAGCCGTGGATGCTGTTCTTGCACAGCTACGACTGCCACATCCCCTACAGCAAGCCCCAGGCGCTCGGGCGCAGCGCGACGCCGGGCTACCGCGGCCCGATGGTCGACATCGTCCACGACCCCCTCTCGTTCGAGGCCATCTACCAGCGCTTCTTCTTCCCCCGGCTGCCGGTGGGCGTTGATCGAGACGCGGTCGGTGCCAAGGTCAAGGCCCCCGAGACCGCGAACCTGATGACCCAATGGGTGAATATGCCCGAGGTCGAGAAGGTGCCGCTGACGGATGCCGACGTGGCGTTCCTTCGCGGGCTCTATGCCACCAGCGCATTCTACGCCGACCTGTGGCTCGGCGTGCTGTGGCAAGAGCTCGACGCCCGCGGGGTGCTCGACGACAGCGTGGTGGTCATCCTCTCGGACCACGGCGAGGACCTGCTCGATCACGGCTGGCTCAGCCACCACCACGTGCTCACCGACAGCTCGACCCACGTGCCGCTGATCGTGCGCCTGCCCGGGGGTGAGGGCGGCGGCCGGCGGGTGCGCGAGGTGGTCGAGCTGGTCGACGTCGCGCCGACCCTGCTCGGCCTGCAGGGGCTGCCGATCCCCGAGACGATGACCGGGGTCGACCGCTCGGCCTGCCTGCGCGGGGGCGGCTGCGGCGGCGGGCGCGGGGTGGCGCGCAGCGAGGCCAAGAACGAGCAGGTCTCGGCCACCGACGGCTTCTTTCGCATGACCGCCAGCGGGGCGCCCGCCGGCAGCCCGGCGATGGCGGCCCGGGTGCGGCGCCTCGAGCCGAGCGCGGTGCGGCTGTGGGACACGACCAAGGGCAGCGGGTCCGAGCAGGCGCTGGACCTGCGCAGCTTCGACCCCGAGCGGGTGGGGCGCCTGCGGGCGGCCCTGCTCGGTGAGGCGGCGCCATGAGCCCGTCGGGGCGGTCAGTGGCGCGCGGCGGGCGCTGTTGGCGCTGGGGCGTGGGCCTGCTCTGGGCGGCGGCCTGCCAGCCGGCGCAGGCCCCCCGCTACCCGGCGGTGGCCCGGGCGCTGATGGAGCGGGTCGATCAAGACGGCGACCACAAGGTCGACGCCGACGAGTACTACCTGCTGCTGCTGCCCGGCGGCACCGAGGGCGGCGGGGCCTTCAGCGCGCTCGACACCGACGGCAGCGGGGACCTGAGCGAGGCCGAGCTCGAGGCCGGCCTGCTGGCCACCGATCCGGTCGAGGTGCGCCACGCGGCGCTCGCGGCCGAGAAGGCGGCCGAGCGGGCGGCGCAGGAGCCCCCCAACCAAGGGCCGGGCGGAGAGCCGGGCGGATCCGACGGTCCCCGGGGCGGGCCGGGCGGCGGAGGCGGGGGCACGCCCCCCGCGGGGGAGGGGCGATGAGCCTGAGCTTCGGGCGCGCGGCGGCGCTGGGCCTGCTGGTCGGCTGCGGGGCGGCGCCGGCGCGGCGGGCGGGCGCCCCGCCCGATCTGCTGCTGGTGGTCATCGAGGGCGAGGCGCCGGCGGTCGAGCCGCCGGGGGCGGCTGAGCCCTTCGTCGAGGCCGAGGTGATCCACACCGACCCCGCGGCGGGCTGGCGGGCCCTGCTCACCGGCCAGTGGCCGGGCACGGTGCAGGCGGCGGTGCCCAACACCCTGCACGGCGTGCTGCAGCTCTATGGCTACACCGCCTACGCCGGTGAGAGCGACCTGCTGCGCGGTGTCTTCGCCGCCGAGCCCGCGTTGGGCGCGCCGCCGCGGGCCCTGCCGGCGGGCTGCCCGGCCGCGCTGCTCGGCGGGGGCATCGACGCCCTCGATCGCGGCCCCAAGGGTGACCCCCTGCTCGTGATCGTGCCCCTGCGCGTCGATCCGGCCTGTGGCGGCGCCGATGGCCTCGCCGCGGCCCTCTCGGCGGCCGGGCGCTGGGCGGTCGAGCCCGCGCGGGCCCTCGTCGTGGTGGGCCTGCAGGGCGGGCCGGCCGGGGCGCCGCTCGAGCCCGCGCCGGCGCGCCCGCCCCTGTGGTTGGTCGGTTTTGGCGAAGAGCCGGCCGCCCGACCGGGCCTGTGCAGCGCGCTGGACGTCATGCCCACGCTGCTGACCGCCGGGCAGGCGGTGGTGCCCAGCGACGCCGCGGGCCAGCCGCTGCAGACCCTGCGGCGGCGCGG
>JBJONS010000173.1:0-3012 GCA_046051725.1 Pseudomonadota bacterium
GTCGGCCAGCCCCGGGCCGAGGGCTACGAGGGCGAGGGCTGGGTCGTCGTGCAAGACGAGTCGACCGACACCGTCCGCAAGGCCCTGTTCGAGCTCATCACGACGGTGAACGTGCAGTACACCGGCTGAGCGCAGCCGACGGTCAGGGTCAGCGGGGGCGGGGGGCTGGCCGCCCCCCGCAACGCCCCCGGCGCGCGGCGCAGCTGCGAGACAGGCCCGCGCCCGCCCGGCCGGAGGGCCGCCGCAGGCGGGTCGCGCAGCGACCAAGCCCGGGCGGTCGGGCAGCCCGCCGCAGGCGGCGGCCCGACCGGGGCCCCGGGCGCGCCCGCAGGAGGGGCGTGGGCGCCCGCGGGGCTGCCTGGGGTCTACAGCGGCCGCGCGTGCACCTTGACCGTGTTGCCGATGTCCATCAAGATGGCCTTGGCGACGTCAAAGTCGGGGTGGACCACCTGGACCCAGGCGTTGGCCATGTAGCCGGCCTCGACCGGCTGGGTGCGGGTGCCGACCGGCGGCAGGAAGGCCTTGAGGATGCTCGGGCCGTGGCGGCGTTGGATCTCGTCGACGCCGCTGTAGCCGCTGATCACGCCGTCGCGCTCGGGGCGCAGGGCGAGCAGGCCGGCGGCCTGGCGCTGGTGGAGCGCGGGCGGCAGGGTGCCGTGGCAGACGGCGTTGGCCCAGGCCTCGTAGATGTCGAAGCCGCCGGCGGCCGCGTAGAGGTCCCAGACCGAGACGCCGGGGGGCCGGGCGCCGATCTCAGAGAAGGTCAGGCCCTTGGGGCCAAAGAACCACTCCATGTGCGTCGCGCTGGTGCCGATCCCCATCACCTTGACGATGTTGCGGCCGAACTGGCGCAGCTCTTGGTAGCCGGGCGAGTCGAGGCGGTTGGTGACCACGAGGTAGGGGTTGACGTCGCGGGTGCGCATGCTCTCGAGCACGCCCGGGTAGTAGTGCGAGATGCTCTCAAAGCCGACCTCACCGTTGACGGTGATGGTGTCGTAGAAGCCCTCGTGGCCGGCGATGAAGTCTTCGGCGCTCCAGTGGCCGGGGCGGTGGTCGAGGCCGCGCTCGGCGATGGCCCCCTCGAGCTCGGCCGGGCTGTTCACCTTGACCGTGCCGTGGGCGCCGGCCCCGTCGCGCGGCTTGAGGATGAAGGGGTAGCCGTTGCGGCGGGCGAAGGCCCGGGCGTCATCCCCCCGGGTCACCGCGGCCTGGGCCGCGCAGGGCACCCCGCGGTCGAGCAAGAACTTCTTCATCTCGAACTTGTCGCGGCAGCGCAGCACCACGTCGGTGCTCAGGCCGGGGATGCCGGTCGCCGCCCGCACCTCGGCCGCGGCGAGCATGTGCGCCTCGACGGTGGCCTCGAGGTAGTGCACCCAGGGCCCCCGCCGCTGGATCCGCCGCACCGCCGCCTCGAGGTGCCCCGGATCGCAGACGTTGGGCACCTGCTCCCACCCGTCGAGCAGGCCCCGCAGCTCGCCGTCGAGCTGGTCCGCGTGCGCCTCGCCCACGCCGGTGACGATGGCGCCGGCCTTCTTGAGGCCGCGGACGAAGCGGCGCTGGTTGGCGGGGAAGTGCGGCGCCACGAAGATGACGTGCATGAGGGTGCTCCAGGCGAGGCAGAGGAGGTGGGGGCGGGTGCGGCGGGCCGGCGGCCCTCAGCCCTGGTCGGGGCCGACCGGGGTGCCGCGCTTGGCGAGGCGCTCGGCCTCGGTCTTGCGCCAGAACTGCACGAGGCCGAAGAAGTGGTCGGTGAACTGGTCGATCTCGTGGGCCGGGTAGAGCGCCGCCACCTTCTCGCGCACCACCGCCTTGAACTTGGCGGTGCCGAAGTAGTCGTAGGCCAGCTGGTCGAGGTGGCTGAGGTGCTCGTCGCAGAAGGCCTCGAAATTTTCGGCGTCGAAGTGCTTCATGGCGATCTTGTCGTACATCGCCAGCTTCTCTTGCCAGGGCAGGTCGAGGTCGGCGATCTCGAGGTAGGGGTGCCAGTGCTGGTTCAGCCGCATCGGGCGCTTGGTCGCCGCGCAGAAGATCGACCAGCGCAGCAAGCTCTTGACCAGCCAGGGGAAGTGGAAGTGCAGGCTGGTGACCTGGCTGTCGGGGCAGGCGTTGGCGAAGTCGATGGGGTGCAGCACGCCCGCGCTGCGCAGCATCTCGCAGGAGTTGAAATCCCAACCGAAGAAGGCGTTGATGACCCGCACGGTCTGGGTGGCGATGCGCCACTCTTCGGCGTCGAGGAAGCCGAAGTCGACGCGGTAGCGGCCGTGCAGCGGCTGGTCGGGGTCGTACTTCATGACGTGGACCTGGGGGCCGACGCCCAGGCCGCGGATGAAGAGATCCCAGTTCGGCACGCCCTGCTGCAGGTGCTGCACGCGGTCGCCGCTCTTGTCGTAGGCGCGGTGCAGCTCGGCCTTGTTGGTCACGCGCTCCACACCGACCCAGGCCCCGCCGTCGTAGGGCTTGAGGAAGGCCGGGAAGCCGACCTTGTCGCCCACGCCGCCAAGATCGAAGAGCTTGTTGTACTTGCGGACCATCGTGGCCTCGTCGCCCGCGTCCTTGTTGACCTTGGGCGGGAGCATCCAGGTCTCGGGGATCGGCAGGCCGAGGCGCATCATCGCGCAGTAGGTCGTGTGCTTCTCGTAGGCTTGGATCGCCCAGGGGTTGTTCAGCGTGTACACGCCGTCCATCAGGGTGATCTTCTTCATCCACTCACGGGTCGTCATGTACCAGTGGGTGACGCGGTCCAACACAAGGTCGTACTTGGGGCGGGCGCGCAGATCGAAGGGCTCGACCCGCACGCGCTCGACCGCGAAGCGCACGATGTTGTCGCCGTGCTCGATGTGGAGGTTCATCTCCTCCATCAGGGCCTCGTAGGCGGCGGCCCAGCAGATGTCTGCGCCCAGCGACAGTCCGATGTTGCGGGTCTCGACGGCCATTCTTGCTCCTGTCACGGGCGGAGGTCAGCGTGCTGCGGGGCGCCTCGGCGGAGGGGGAGGCTGAGGGCGGGCCCGCGGG
>JBJONS010000174.1:0-3765 GCA_046051725.1 Pseudomonadota bacterium
CTCGCAGGCCCCTTGCCCGGGGGCCTGGGGGCCGGCGGCCCCCGGCATCCATCGCGAAACAGCGCATGGACAGCGAACGGCTTCGGCACGTCGATGAGGCCAAACGTCGCGAGCGTGAGCCGAATCAAGCGAACCCGGAGCGAGCTGCCGCCGGGGGGCGCCCCCCCAAAGAAAAAGAGAACCCCCGGGGGGCGTTGCGGGGGTCCTCCCCCGCCTACTCCGGCACGAGCACCCGGCTGCTCACCGGCCCCATCGGCACGACGAGGCTGTCCCCATCGGCGTAGAGCAGGTCGCCGCTCAAGACATCGCGCCAAGCCCCGCCGGTCGGCAGACCCGCAAAGGACAGCCCGTTGGCCAAGCGGTTCTCAGCCCCGCGGTTGATGACGACCAGCGCGTGATCGTCGCCCGCCGACTTCGCGAAGGCCCACACGTTGTCGTCGAGCCACCACTCGGTCTGGGCCGCCGCGCGCAGGGCCGGGTGCTCCCGCCGGGCGGTGGACAGCGCCTGCACGTGCAGCAGCACCGAAGACGACTCGGCCAACAAGCGGAAGCTCAGCTCTTCGACGGTGGGGGTCGTGCCCTCGACGTCGCCGGTCATCCACCACAGCGGCTGGCGGTTGTCGGGGTCGGTGTAGCCGGGCAGGGCCACCTCGTCGCCGTAGTAGATGAGCGGCACCTGACCCAGCGAGAACACTGTAGTCCACGCGATCTTCATGCGCTCGTGCACCCAGTAGTCGCGGGTGGGCGCGGCGCTGCGCACCACCCCGTCGCCCCCGCAGGCCGTCGCGCCGCCCTCGGTGCCCCGGGTCACGAAGCGCGAGACGTCGTGGTTGCCGAGGAAGGCCGACATCAGGGCGTCTTCGCCCCAGGCCGCCGCGCCCCCGGACACCGCCCCGGCGATGTCGCGCATCGAGCCGCCGCCCTGGATGAACACGCTGTCGATGGCGAAGTAGAGCGGGAAGTCGAACTGGCCGTCGAGCTGCGGCTTGCCCTCACGGGTGAGGTAGGCCGCCACACGGTCGGTGCCGTCGAAGGTCTCGCCCACCGTCCAGAACTCGACGCCGAGGCCGACGCCCTGGTGCTCGATCTCGGCGCGCACCCGCTGCTCGAGGTTCCACGGCACCGAGTGCGGCATGTGCTTGACCGCGTCGACCCGCAGGCCGTCGAGCCCAAAGGTCTTGACCCACCACAGCGCGTCGTCGACCATCATCTGCATGGCGTCAGGCTGGCCATAGTCGATGTCGGGCAGGTAGGGCGCGAACCAGCACTGCTCGGGGATGCGGTCCCAGTTCTGCTGCCCCCGGGCCGAGTCTTTGCAGATCTCTTGGCCGTGGAACCAGTCGGGGTTCGCCGCGACCGCCGGGTGGTCTTCGTGCAGGTGGTTGGCCACCCAGTCCATGATGACCCGCATGCCGCGGGCGTGGGCCTCGTCGACCAGGGCCCGCAGCTCGGCCTCGTCGCCGAAGTGCTCTTCGATCACCCGGCTCTCGTCGGGCCAATAGGCGTGGTAGCCCGCGTAGGTCTCGTCGCAGTCGCCGTCCCAGCCGCCCTCGGCGTTGTCTTGCAGGTTGCTGAGCCAGAGCGTCTTGACGCCCAGATCATCAAGATAGGGCAGCATGTTGCGCAGGCCGCGCAGGTCGCCGCCCTGGTACTCGCCGATCGGCAGGCTCGCCCCGGTGGGCGCGTCGTTGGCCGGGTCGCCGTTGGCCAGCCGGTCGAGGAAGGCGAAGTAGACCGGGCCCGACAGCCACTGGTCGCGATCGGTCGCCGCCGCGCCCTGATCGAGCCACAGCGGCACGTACAGCTCGTCGCTCTCGCGACCCTCGGCGTCGCGGGCCACCGCCCGCAGGGTGTGGCGGGGCCCGGTCAGGCCGCGCAGCGAGACCACCGCGTCGATGGCGAGGCGCTCGACCTCGACCGGCTCACCGTCGAGGGTGACCTCCAGCTCGGTGATCTCGCTGGCGCCGGCGGTCAAGGCCAGCCGCAGCTCGACCGCGCCCGACGCGGCGCCGCTGCGGTCGACCGCCGAGAGGGCGAGCTCGGGGGCCGCGCAGTCCTCGACCACCACGAGGCTCTGGCAGGTCGAGGTCGCGCCCGGCGCGCAGCTGTGCTGCCAGCCGTTGTCCCACGGCTCTTTGTAGCCGTCCTCGCAGTGCACGAAGGCGGCGCCGGGATCGCAGAAGCGCACCTCGGCGTCGTCGACCGACCAGTCGAGGATCGCGACCAGCTCGTAGGGGTGGGGGCCCAGCGGCAGGTCGACCTCGCCCTCCCACACGCCGGGGCTGACCTCGGTGAGCAGGTCAGCGCCCGGATCCCACCCGTTGAAGGCCCCGACCACCGCGAGGCCGTCGATGGGATCGGCGTCCTCGGGGTGCAGGTAGCGGAAGGCCTGCCCGCAGGTCGGCGCCGCGTCGTCCCCGCCGCCCTCGCCGCCGCCGGTTTTGCCGCCCGCGCCGCCGCAGGCGAGGAGCGAGAGGGGGAGCGACAGCGAGAGCAGGGCGCGCATGAGGGACCTCGTCGGCGCGCAGCGTAGCCCAGCCTCGGGGCCCCGGGCGGCCGGGCGCCCGGGCCCGCCGCGCCGGGGATAGGCTCGGGGTCGGAGGATCTCCACGATGCGCCCCCTGCCGAGCCGCCGCCCGACCGCCCCCCTCACCCTGCTCGCGCTGCTGTGGGGCTGCGGCGGCGGCGACGACCCCAAGGTCGACAGCGGCGGCGGCGACGACCCCGTGGTCGACCGCCAGCCCGGCGAGCGCAGCCCGCTGAGCGCCGACTGCGACCCCGCCGACCCCAACCGCTGCCTGCTGCCCTGGCCGAGCAACACCTTCACCGAGGTCGACAGCGGGTCTGAGACCGGGCTGCGCATCGCCGTGCAAGACGCGGTGCTGCCGGGCAGCCGCGACGACGACGCGATGCTGCTGCGCCAGGCCGACGGCTTCTCGCGCCTGAGCCCGGTGGCGACGATGTTCCAGGGCGGCATCGACGAGGCCTTCCTCGCCGACAAGGCGCATGGCGATTTTGTCGAGGGCGCCCCGCTGCGCGTCATCAACGTCACGCCGGGCCACCCCGAAGAGGGCCAAGAGGTCGCCCTGTGGATGGAGGTCATCCAAGACGACACCCCGGCCAACCAAGACCTGCTCATCGCCTATGGCCTGCGGCCCTTCGCCGAGAACGCCGACTACATGGTCATCGTCACCGACGACCTCAAAGACGAGGCCGGCGCCGCCCACGCCGCCGACCACCACGCGATGGTCTCGCTGGGCCTGCACAGCCCCGAGACCCCCGAAGACGAGGCGCTGGCGGCCTACCACGCGCCCAGCCGGGCCGCGCTGACCGCCGCCGGCGTCGACCCCGCCTCGGTGGTGCGGATCTGGGACTTCACCACCCGCAGCAACGCCAGCGTCTACCGCCGCCTCGACGCGATGATGGCCCAGGCCGACGCCAGCCTCGACGCGGTCACCGTCGAGGTCGAGGCCTACGTGCCCCGCTCAGACCCGGGCCTCGCCGGCATCGTCGTCGGCCAGATCGTCGGCGTGCCAAACTTCCTCGACGCCGACAACCGGTTCGTCTACGGCGAAGACGGCCTGCCGGTGCAACAGGGCACCAAGGCCGCCCGCTTCCGGGTGGCCCTGCCCAGCGTCGGTTTCGACGGCGGCCAAGACTACCGGGTCGCGCTCTACGGCCACGGCACCGGCGGCGACTACAGCGACGACTCCTTCGACGCCGACATCGCCAGCCTCGGCGTCGCCAAGGTCAACCTGCAGTTCA
>JBJONS010000175.1:0-7143 GCA_046051725.1 Pseudomonadota bacterium
CGCTTCTTGCGCGCCGACGCTTAGCCCCCGAGGAGCCCGATGGTCGCCCTGCGCTTTGATGAGGTCACCAAGGCCTACGGCAAGCTCCGCGCGCTGGACCGCCTGAGCTTCTCGGTGCCCCGCGGCGCCATCTGCGGCCTCGTCGGCCCCAACGGCGCCGGAAAGACAACCGCGTTTGGCATCGCCGGCGGTTTTGTCCAAGCCGACGAGGGCGCCGTCGACGTGCTCGGCGAGGGCGCTTTTGACCCCTGGGCCCACAAGGGCCGCGTGCTGGTGCTCCCGCAGGACTGCGAGCTCAACCCGCACACCCCGGTGGCGGCCCTGCTCCGCTACTTCGCCCGCCTGCAGGGCATGGGCCGCGCCGAGGCAGATCACGCGGTGGATCAGATCCTCGACGAGGTCGAGCTGCGCGACCGGGCCGGCGCGCTGGTCCGCCAGCTCTCGCACGGCATGAAGCGCCGGGTCGCGGTCGCCCAGGCCCTGCTCGGCGCGCCCGAGCTCATCTTGCTCGATGAGCCCACCAACGGCCTCGATCCCGAGCTGGTCGTCCGCATGCGCGAGGTGCTGCGGCGCCGGGGCGGGCGGTCGACGCTGGTCATCAGCAGCCACGTGCTGGCCGAGCTCGAGGCCGTGTGCGACCACGTCGTGTTCATGGAGGCGGGCCGCTGCCTCCGCGCGGGCTCGCTGGCCGAGGTCACCGAGCGCCAGCGCCGCCTCCGCTATGTGCTGGGCGAGCCGGCGCTGGACGCGCTCGGCCGGAGCGTGGCCGGGGGCGCCCGCCTCGACGCCGCGATCCAAGCGGCCCTGCCGGGGATCGCGCTCGACCACAGCGATCACACCCTGCTGGTCGTCGCTCCGGCGGGGACCGAGGCCGCCGCGCTCAACCAGGCCCTGCTCCCGCTGCTGCTCCAAGCGGGGGTCCCGCTGCTCGAGATCGGCGCCGGCGAGAAGCTCGAGGCCGCATGGATGGCCCGCCGCGCCGAGCTCCGCTGAGCCCGCCGCGCCCGCCGCGCCCGCCGCGCCCGAGCGCCGCGCCATCTTGGGCTCAAGCCCTCGCCGCCGCGGGCCGTCTTCCGCCGCGGGGGCTGCCATGGACACCGCGATGGACGAGCCGCAGCTCCGCCTGCGGGTGCCCCGCCGCCCCCTCGCCGGACGGGCGAGCCTCAACCTCGCCGCGCTCCGGGCCGAGGCCGCGGCGGCCCGGGCCATCGGCGACCTGTGCGGCGCCCGGGCGCTGCTGATCCGCTGCGTGGAGCTCAACCCAGCGCAAGATGACGCGCTGGTGGACCTCGCCGAGCTGTGCCTGCGCCTCGGCGAGGCGGAAGACGCGCTGGGCGCGCTCGGCCGGGTCGGCGGCGCGCTCGGCCCGCGGGCGGCGGCCATCTACGGCCAAGCCCTGATCGAGGTCGGCCTCTACCCGGCGGCGGTGGCGGCGCTCGACGCGCTCCTGCGGGATCTGCCGGCCGACCTCGACCTGCGGGTGCGCTTGGCCGAGGCGCAGCGCCTCGCCGGCCAGCCGGGGGCCGCGCGCCACCTGCGGGCGGTGCTCCAGGTGCAGCCCGATCACCCCGGGGCCCTCGCCGCAGAGGGCCGCCTGCGCATCGATCTCGGGGACGCGGCGGGCGCGCTGGCGCTGGTGACCGGGCCGCGGGCCGCCGGGGCCGCGGGGCCCGCAGCGGTGGAGCTGGGCCTGGTCGCCGCCGACGCCGAGCTCGGCCTGGGGCGCGCGGGCGCGGCAGAGCTCCGCCTGCAGGGGCTCGGGCCAGCGCTGACCGCGACGGCCCGGGTCGAGGAGCGAATCGCGGCTGCGCGGGCCCAGCGGGGCCTCGCCATGGAGGCCCGCGCGGCGCTGGAGCGCCTGGACGGGGCAGGGGAGCTGAGCCCCGCCGGGAGGCTGAGCCTCGCGGGCCTGCGGGCCCACATGGGCGATCCGGAGGGAGGACTCCGTCTGCTGAGCGAGGCGGTCGGGTGGTCCGCCGCTGCGCTCCCCCGGCGCGAGCAGCTGCGGGGGCGCATGCTCGAGCAGCGCGGCGACCATGGCGCCGCCGCCTTGGCCTTCGGCGAGGCCTTCGAGCGCGCGCGGGTCGCGGCGCCGCGTCCCGGTCCGCTGGACTGGGGCTGCATCGATGAGATCACCGCGCTGAACGACGCGAAGGCCCTGCGGCAGGGCGCTTGGGCGCGGACCCGCGGCGGCCGGCCGGTCTTCGTGGTGGGCGCGGCCGGCGCCGGCACCCGTCTGATCGGCCGGATCGTATCGGGCTGGTCGCGGGGCGCCGCCGCGCCGCCGGCCTGGGGGCTGCCCGGCCTGCTGCGCCTGCTCCGACCTGACGCGGAGCGCAGCCCCGCCGCGGCGCTCTCGGCGCTGCCGGCCGCCGCGCTCGACGGGCTCGCCGCGCGGTGGAGGGGCGGCGCGCCGGCCGACGCCGCCGCCCCCCAGGTCGACGCCGGCCCCGACCTGCTGCTGTACCTCGGCGTGATCGCCCGGATCTTCCCCGACGCGCGCGTCATCTTCGTCGAGCGGGAGCCGATGGACCGCGCGCTGAGCGCCTGGAGCTGCTGGGGGCCCGCCGACGGCCCCTGCGCGGGCCTGCTGGAGCTGGTCGAGCGGGGCGCGGCGGCCGAGGCGCTCGCCGCGCACTGGCGCCGGGTCCTGCCGCTGCGGAGCGTGACGGTCCACTACGAGGCCCTGGTGGCGCAGCCCGAGCGGACCCTGGCCGGGCTGCGGCGGGGGCTCGGCCTCGCGGCGCTCCCGGCGCGGGCGCTCCTCGCGGGGGCGGTCCCGCGGCGCTTGGGGGCTCCGGCCCTCGACACGGAGGGGGTCGGCCGCTGGACCCGCTTCGCGAACCTCGCCGAGAGCCTCGACCTCGCTCGCCGGTGCGGCCTGAAGCAGGGCTGAGGGGTCGGCGCGTCGGGAGGGGTCGAGGTCGCGGCCCGATGCAGGCGCCCCTCAGCGGGCCTCGTCGGCCTGGATCGAAAAGAACCGCACCCGGTCGGGGCTGACCAGGGCGGCCACGGTCCCATCGCCGCTGGTCACGAGGCCCGTCGCGCCAACGTCCTCTAGCTCGGTGACGCCGACGACCTCGCCCTCAGCGGCGTCGATCGCGAGCACGCGCAGCACGCCGTCGACGTCCACCGCCACGAGGGCCGCGCCGACCGCGGGCGCGGCGGCGACCCCCACCAGATCGCCGTCCAGCTCGCTCGACCAGAGCGCCTCGCCCCGCAGATCCAGCGCCCGCAGCGCGCCGCCCCCGACCGCGCCGGCGTAGAGCACGCCCAGCTCGGCGTCCAGCGCGAGGGCCGCGCTGTTGCCGCCGTCGATGTCCTCGGCCTCGCCTGCGCCGACCCGCAGCAGCCCGCCGCGGTGACCGATGACGGCCGCGCCGCTCTCGCGATCCACGACCAGGCTGACGCTCAGCGCGCAGGCCTCGGCGGGCAGGTCGATCACCGTGGGGTCGGCGCCGCCGATGTGGCGCTCGAGCTGGCAGGCGCTGTCGCGCTCGACGACCAGCAGGTGGTCGTCGGCGTTGAGCACCCGGCCGTGCACCGCGCCCTGGCCGGCGAGGGCGCGCCCGGCCAGCTCTTCCCCAGCGGACTGGCGCAGCTCGCCGACGCCGCCGTCCAGCAGCAGCAGGCCGCGGCCGGCGTGGGTGTCGAGCACCAGCTCGAGGCCGGGGCCGGCGTCGTAGTCCTTGCCGACGCTGCCGCTCTTGGTGTCGAAGTCGCAGGTCTGCTGGAACATGCCGGCGAAGCCGTAGGAGCCATCCTCAGACAGGCCGATGCCGTTGACCTGCACCTCCATCTCGGAGCGGGCCTCGATCTGCACCGAGGGGGTGCGGCAGCCGGCGCTGAGCGCGGCGGCGAGGCCGACCAGGCCGACCAGCGGGAGGGCGCCGGCCGGCGTCGAGCGGTGGAGGCGGAGGCGGAGCATCGGGCGGAGGCGGGGGCTGCGCATGCGGTCCTCGGGCGGTCGGTGCGGCGCCGACGCCCGCCCAGCGTAGCGCCGGCTGGGGCGCGGGTCCAGGGGGAAGCGCGCGGCCTGTCGGTGCTAATGACTTGAATATCCGCCGTTTCTGGATGCCTGCGCCCCTCAGCCGCCGCTCGCGAAGGCCCCGCCCGCCTCGGGGGCGAAGCGGGCCCCGTCCCAGGCGTAGCGCTCGACCCCCTTGAGCTGCCCGCCTTCGACGTCGTAGACGCAGAAGTGGGCGGTTCGGCGGCGCTTCGGCAGAGATGCGTAGCCAGACGCGCCCGGGTTGAGCGTGGGAATGGGCCCCCGCGGACCGGTCACCGCGGCCCGGTAGCCGTGGTGCTCATGGCCGTGCAGAACGGCGCTCACCTCCGGTCGGACCGCGAGGACGGCCTCGACCTCGGCCGCGTCGGCCAGGCACCGGGTGGCCGGGCCATAGGGGGCTCCACCCCGCCCGCGGAGGGGGTAGTGCTGGCACCAGAACACGAACAGCCCCTCCTCCTCGGGGGTGCGGCTGCGCATCCCTAGCGTGTCGAGCAGGGTCGCCGCCCGCTCGAGCTCGCCGGGCGGGGTGTGCCCGCGGCTGGTCAGGTGCGCCCGGCAGGTCTCGACCGTCAAAAAGCCCGCCTCGCCCACGCGCTGCAGGCGGGCGCCCCGCGGGCCCATCCACGGGCCGAACCACCGCCGCATGTTCGCGCCGGGGTGGGCCTCGCGCACGTAGGTGTCGTGGTTGCCGGCCAGCAGCACGAAGGGCTGGCGCTCGAGCAGGGGGCGGAGGAGGGTCCGCGCCGCCTCGAACTCGTCGTCGGTCGCGATGGCGGTGACGTCGCCGGTGCAAACGACAACGTCTGGACGGAGATCCTCAGCCGTTTGAACCAGTGCCTGCTGCACCACCGCCGAGAAGTGGGCGCGCCGCCCGAGCAGGTAGAGGTTGACCGCGCCGATGATGCGCTTGGGGCCGGTCACCAGATCGATGAGCCGCGGCGGCCGCTGGACGTGCAGGTCGGTGATGTGCAGAACGCGCATGGGGCCCTCGGGTGCGCGCGGGGCCGGGCGCTCCCCCGCGCACGAGGCCCCGGCGGGCGCGGCGCCGGGATAGCCCGGACGCGGGCCGTCGACCCGCCCAGCGCGGGTTTTGGCGGCGCCCGTCGGCCTGGCGGGAGGGGGCGAGATGAAGCCAGACCCGCGACGCATGCTCGAAGAGGCCGCCCAGCGCCGCATCGCGTGCGAGCTGCTGCTCCGTGGCGGGGGCATGGTCGCCGCCCAGCTCGTGCGGGTCGAGCGCGGCGGGGTGGTGGTCACCGCGCCGCTGCAGCGCTTCGCGGGCGGCGAAGACGTGCGCGTCTGGGTCAACCTCGACGGGCAGGCGTGGACCTTTGAGGCCAGCGTGATCCGGGCCGGCGTCCCGGTGCCCGACCGCAGCCAGTCCGGCTTGTTGCTGGGCTTCATTGACCGCTTTCAGCCGCTCGGCGCAGCGCCCGCCGAGGACGGCCGGGTGCTCGCGCTGGTGCCCCCGCGCGGCCAAGCGGTGAGCTTGCTGCACAGCCCGGCCCAGCTCCTCCAGCTCAGCGTCGAGGGCGCCACCTTCGCGATGCCATCGAGCTTCAAGCTCATCTTCGTCGAGAGCGGCACCCTGCAGGCCCGCATCGCTGCCCCGGGCGCGCCGACCATCCACGTCAAGGCCCGGGTGCACTCCTTCGCCCCGGGCGACGGGCACCTGCTCTACGAGCTGCGCTTTGAGCAGGCTGAGGACCCCGACGGTCTGCGCCAGGCCATCGACGCGCTGGCCGCGACCGTCGACCGCTGAGCGCGCGAGAGAGGGGAGGGCCCCGCGCCCCGTCCGTCCCCTGGGCGCCGGCCGGCCCGCGCAATAGCCCCCGGGGGCTGGAGGAGCACAGGGGATCGCCGGCGGCTCCGCTGGCGCGCTGGAGCACGGGCCTCGGCCCGAATCGGCAGCGCCGGCACCGCGGGAGGAAAGTCCGGGCACCACAGGGCAGGATGCCGGGTAACCCCCGGTCAGGGCGACCTGGAGGAAAGTGCAACAGAGAGCAGACCGCCACCCACGGGTCCGGCGCCGCTCGCCCCCCATCCCTTGGGTCGTTGGGGGCCAGAGGTCCGGGCGCGGGGTTCGCCCCGCGCGGTCAGGTTGAAAGGGTGCGGTAAGAGCGCACCGGCGCCCCTGGAGACAGGGGCGGCCAGGCAAACCCCATCCGGTGCAAGGTCAAATGGGGGGCACACGGGGCGGCTCGCCCCAGCTCCCGGGTAGACCGCTTGAGCCCGCTGGTAACGGCGGGCCTAGACGAATGATCTCCACCGCCGGCAGCGCGAGCGGCCCGCGGGACAGAACTCGGCTTATGGGCGCCTCCAGCCCGCCCCGTCCGCTTCACCGCGGGCGGGGCGGCTTGCTTTTGGCCCGCGGCGCTCCCTCCTCCGCCGCGGTCGCCCGCGCCCCTCGGGGCGGCGCGGCGCGGGTCCACTGCAGCGGCGGGCGCCCCGGGCTGCTTCGCCCAAGACACCGCGCAGAGGGTCGCTTTGGGTGGAGGGCTTCGGTCCGGCCCGGGTGCGCCGGCCCTCCGCTTCGGCTATGGCCCGGGTCCGCGCGGGCCCTCGCTGCCCCGTGCCGAGGGGAGAACATGGGCCTCCGCGAAGACGCGCTCGACTACCACCAGAACGGCCGGCCGGGGAAGCTGGCGGTGGTCCCGACCAAGCCGCTGCTCACCCAGCGCGACCTGACGCTGGCCTACTCGCCCGGGGTGGCCGAGCCCTGCCGTGACATCGCCAAAGATCCCGAGCGGGTCTTTGATCTCACCACCAGGGGCAACCTCGTGGCGGTGGTGACCAACGGCACGGCGGTCCTCGGCCTCGGCAACATCGGCCCGCTGGCCGCCAAGCCGGTGATGGAGGGAAAGGCCAACCTGTTCAAGAAGTTCGCCGACATCGACTGCTTCGACATCGAGCTCGACGCGCCGACGCCGGACGAGGTCATCGCCGCGGTCAAGGCGATGGCGCCCACCTTTGGCGGGGTCAACCTCGAAGACATCCGGGCGCCCGACTGCTTCCGCATCGAGCGCGAGCTGCAGGCCGCCCTCGACATCCCGGTCTTCCACGATGACCAGCACGGGACGGCGATGATCGCGTCTGCGGCGCTGATCAACGCGGCCCTGGTCACCAACCGCCGG
>JBJONS010000176.1:0-8362 GCA_046051725.1 Pseudomonadota bacterium
GATGACCTCGCGGTGCAGGCGCCCGGGCGACGTCGACGGCGACGGCCTTGCCGAGCTCTTGGTGGCCGACCCCGAGGACGACCGCGGGGCGCGGGGCGGCGGGGTGGTCTGGCTGTTCGGCGGGCCGGTGTCGTCGCGGCAGACCCGGGCCGACGCCCGCGCCGAGCTCTGGGGCGGGGCGCCCGGCCTCGGCCTGGGGGCCTTGGCCGCGGCGGGGCCCGACCGGGCGGCGAGCGACCTCAACGGCGACGGGCTCGCTGATCTGGTGGTGGGCGCGCCTGGCGACGGCGAGGCGGCGGCCGAGGGCGGCGCGGTCTACGTGCTGCTCGGGCCGGTCGTGGGCAAGCTGGCCGCCAGCGACGCCGCCTTCGTGCTGCGCGGCGGGGTCGAGGCGGGCCGCGCCGGCGCGTCCATCGCCCTGCCCGGCGACGTGGACGGCGACGGGGGCGCCGATCTGGTGGTGGGGGTGCCCGGCGCCGAGGCCGGGCGGGGCCGGGCCTTGCTGCTCACCGCGCCGCTGGACCGCGCGGGGCTCGGCGCGGCGGTGGCCAGCCTGCGCGGCCAGCGCCCGGGCCTCGGCCTCGGCGCGCAGGTCGGCGGTCCGGGCGACCTCGACGGCGACGGCCGGGCCGAGCTGACCGCGGTCAGCCTCGGCTGGGGCGCCGGTGCGGGCGCGCTGTGGCTCTGGCATGGCCCGCTCGCCGGGGTGCTCGAGGTGGATGAGGCGGCGCCGACGCTGTTTGGAGAGGCGGCGGGCGCCCAGGTCGGGGCGGCGCAGGCGGGCGTGGGCGACCTGGACGGGGACGGCCGGGGCGAGCTGCTGCTCGGGGCGCCCGGCCAGCCCGACCGGCGGGGGGAAGAGCTCGAGATGGGCGTCGCCTACCTGTTCTTCGGCCGCGACCTCTGAGGGGCGGGCGGGCCGCGCGGCGATGCTCGACCGCACCTGCGCAGCGGTCTTGACAGGTCATCTGCGCCGCCGGTAAAGGTCGGACAGCGGCCCCACTCCGCCCCACCTGCCTGCGCCCGGGCGGCCCCCTGACCAGGACGAGCGCCCGCGGCTGCCGGGTCGCTGAGCCGGCAGCCCCTGCGCTCCGCCCCTCCCTCCCCGGACCCCGCCATGAACCGCCGGCACCCCCTCCTCACCCTCGTCGTCTGCGTCGCCCTGGCCCCCATCACCATGGCCAGCTCCTGCAAAGACAAGGACAACACTGACCAGAACGGCAACGGCAACGGCACGGGCAACGGCGAGGGCGCTGACGGCGTCGGCGTCGAGAGCACCCTGCAGGTCATCAGCATCGACCCCGCGGGCGCCGAGCCGAACCAGGGCCTCACCGCGCAGGTCTTCGGCAGCGGCTTTCAGGCCGACGCCGAGGTCTACGTGGGCACCATCCGCATCGCCAGCGTGAACCGTTTCGACGAGAACACCCTGCAGATCACCGTCCCGCCGCTCGAGACCGGCAACTACGACGTGAAGGTCCGCAACCCCAACGGCGAGAGCAGCACGCTGTACGGCGGCCTCACCGTGCGGGTCGGGGCCAGCGGCCAGGGCGGCGAGGCCGGCGCGGGCAGCGGCGGCGGCTCCGAGGCGGGGCCGACCATCCCCCCGGGCGTCGACTGCGGCCGCCTGGTCATCAGCTTCGGCTTCGACTCCTACGCGCTCAGCGCCGACGCGCGCGGCACGCTGGGCGCGGCCATGGGCTGCTTCCGCGGCGGCGCGGGCGCGGTCACCGTCGAGGGCCACTGCGACGAGCGCGGCACCACCGACTACAACCTCGCCTTGGGCCAGAAGCGCGCCGACGCGGTCCGCGGCTACCTGACCGCCCAGGGCGTGCCCAGCAGCCAGGTGCGGGTCGTGAGCTTCGGCGAAGAGCGGCCGGTCGACAAGGGGCACAGCGAGAGCGCCTGGGCCCGCAACCGCCGGGCCGAGGTCAAGGCGCCGCGCTGAGCCTGCGCCGCGCGCCCTCCTCGTCTGCCGCGGGTCGACCACGACCGCCCTGTGCTTCTGGAGCCCCCATGTCGCCACGCACCCCTGCCCTCCTCTGCCTGCTCTCGCTGCTCGGCCTGCTGTCGGGCTGCGTGCTCGACCGCACCGGCCAGTCTGCGACCGAGGAGTACAAGAAGCAGATGCGCATGCACGGCGCGCGCATCGACAACCTCGAGAAGCAGGTCGACAAGATGGACGCCAAGCTCGCCGAGCTCGACGCCCTGACCCAGTCGCGCGGCGAGCAAGAGGTGCTGCGCATGGACACGATGGAGCAGCTGCGGGGCGAGGTCGCCCGCCTGCGCGGCGAGACCGACGCGATGAAGTTCACCACCGAGCGCGCGACCGCCGACGAGCAGAAGCGCCTCGAGGACGCCGCGTTCCGCCTCGAGTGGCTCGACCTGCGGGCCGCCCAGCTCGAGCGCACCCTGGGCGTCAAGGCCCCGCCGCCGCCCACGCGCGACGCGACCGCCAGCAAAGACCCGGCCGGCGCCGCCAAAGACCCGGCCTCGAAGGACCCGGCGCCCAAGGACCCGGCGGCCAAAGACCCCGGCGCGGCGCCCGAGGTCAAGGACCCCGCCGAGCTGGTCAAGCTGGCCAACGACCACATCAAGGCCGGGCGCAACGAGGCGGCCGAGGCCGTGCTCAACCGCATGCTCAAAGAGAACCCCACCCACGAGAAGGCGGCCGAGGCGCGCTACCGGCTGGGCGAGGTCGCCTACAACAGCAAGAACTACCCGCTGGCCGTGCTGCGCTTCCAAGAGGTCATCGACAGCCACAAGAAGACCAAGTGGGCCCCCTGGGCGATGCTGCGCCAGGGCGAGGCCTTCGCCGCCCAGGGCCAAAAAGACAACGCCGAGCTCTTTTACGAAGAGCTGGTCAAGAAGTGGCCCGACTCGGACGCCGCCAAAGAGGCCAAAGAGAAGCTGAAGAAGACGAAGTGAGGCCGGCCGGAGCCGGGGCGCCTGCGGCCCCCCTGCGCGCGCGGCCGCGGGGCCGGTCGGCGCTCCGGGCGCGGGGCGCCCGGGATCGCCGCCCGCGCGGCCTTGGTCGCTGCGCGACCGGCGCTGCGCGCCGCGCTCCGGTCAGCCGGGCGCGCGCGAGGCGCTCGACCGCCCCCGCCCCCGGCGCCGCCCGCGGCCCCCCACTTCATCGCCCCCACCCGCCCCACAACGCGCCGCGCCCGGGGGGTCTCCAAAGGGGGGCGCACGCGCCGGCCCCGTGCCCAGGGGCCTGGGGGCCAGAGGCCCCCCGCATCAGCCTGACCCCAGAGGTCCACCCGCGCAGCGCCGTCCGTCAAGCGAAAGCGACGCCAGGCGAGGCCCCGCCACGCTAGACCCGAGCAAGCACACAAGCGCCGCCAGAGGTCCCCCATGCCGCTGCCGCCCCCCGCCCCCGGCGCCGCCGATCAAGGCGCACGCGACACCGGCGCCGCCGATCAAGGCGCCCCCGGCGCTGCGCCCCCGCCGATCGTCGGCGGGGCCGAGTCCTCGGCGCACCCCGAGATTGGCGTGCTGTACGCCGAGCTCGACGGCGAGCGGTTCACTTTCTGCACCGGCGGGCTGCTCACCGACGAGCTGGTGCTCACCGCCGCCCACTGCGTCGACGGCGCGCTGGACTGGCGCGCGGCCGGCGCCACCCTGGGCTTCGGCCTCGGGCGCAGCCTCGCCTCTCTCGAGGTCGACGTGCCCTTGCGCGCGGCGGCCCCGCACCCGGGCTGGGACCCGGTCACCTTGGCCCACGACATCGCGGTGGTGCGGCTCGCGGCCCCGATCGACGGGGCGCCGACCCTGCGCCTGAGCGCCGAGGTGCCCAGCGACAGCAGCCCCGACGCCCTGCGCTTCGTCGGCTACGGCCTCACCGCGCTCGACGCCACCGACAGCGGCGTGCGCCGGATGGTCGACCTCAGCTACGACTCCGCCGACCTGCGCTTCCTCTACACCTGGGATGGCGCCGGCGCGAACCTCTGCTCGGGCGACAGCGGCGCCCCGGCCTTGTGGGTGCGCGGCGACGGCCAAGCGGTGGCGGTCGGCGTGGCCAGCTTCGTGTACCAGACCGACGCCGCGGCGCCGCTCTGCGAGACCGGCGGCGCGGGCGTCACCCGCCTCGACCTGCACCTTGCGTGGCTCCAAGGGCTCATCGACAGCGCGCCCGCGCCCGACGAGGCCCCGCTCGACGGCGGCACGCTCGGCGAAGAGAGCCCCGACGCCGGCGGCATGACCCTGGACGTGGCCGACAAGGGCGGCTGCGCGGCGGCGCCTGGCCCGGCCGGGCCCCTGCTGCTCGGGCTGGCCCTGCTGGCCGGGGCCGGGCGGCGCGCGCGGGCCTGAGCGGGGACAAGGGCCAGGCGGCGCGCGAGGGCCCAAAGCGCAAAGACAAGGGCCGGGCGGCGCGCGCGAGACGACGCGCTGGACGCCGCTTTGCGCGCGCCAGGCCGACGGGAGCGCGGCGCGCAGCGCCGGTCGCGCAGCGACCAAGGGGCGCAGCCCCGCGCGCGGACGGGGGCCGCCGCCGGCCCGCAGGCCGGCGGGGCGCCCAGGCTTAGGGGGCGACGAAGACGAGGGCCTGGCCCTGGTCGCTCTGCCAGTTCGGGGCCGCGACCACCAGATCGCTGTGGCCGTCGCCGGTCCAGTCGCCGACCAGCAGGGCCTGGCCGAACGCGTCGCGGCTGTTGCCGGCGATCGCCAGCGAGGCGCCCGAGGTCTCGAGCTCGCCGGTGCCGGCCGCGGCGAGGGTCGCCCCGGTCCACATCCACACCGCCCCGTCGTTGCTCAGCGAGGAGTTGTACGAGGTGCCGTCGGGCGCGCCGACCACCAGATCGGGCTGCCCGTCGCCGTCCACGTCGCCGCTGCCCAGCGCCCAGCCGAAGCTGTCGGGGCTGCCGTCGCCGCGCAGGGTCAGGTCCGCGTCGCCCGCGCTCAGCTCGCCGCTGCGCGAGGCGAGGTCCCAGAACAGGGCCACCGACTCGTCGCCGGGCGCGCCGACCGCCAGATCCAGCGTGCCGTCGCCGTCGAAGTCGGCCACCTGGGGCGCCGCGCCCCAGCCGAGCCGGTCGCTGCTGCCCGCGCCGCAGATGGTCAGCGCGGCGAGGTCATCGGCCCCGTCGGCCAGATCGAGGCTGGCCGCGCCGGCGAACAGGTAGACGCAGCCGGCGTCGCTGGCGCCGTCGAGGTCGGCGTAGGGCGCGCCGGCCAGCAGGTCGTCGTAGCCGTCGCCGTCCACGTCGCCGCCGCCGAGCGACCAGCCGAGGCCGTCGCGGCTGCCCACGCCGGAGATCACGTTGTCGGCGTCGTAGAGGTAGTAGGTGCCCGGGTCGACCCCGGCCATGCTCACCACCGTCACGTAGCCGCGGCGGTAGGTCTCGCTGTAGCTGTAGTGGTCGCCGAAGATGACCTCGTCGGCGCCATCGCCGTCCATGTCGAGCGCGTTCTCGAGCCGCACGTTGCCGTTGATGCTGACCGCGCCGTAGAGCACCCAGGTGCCGTCGTCGCTGTTGGCGTCGCCGATCTCGGCGTTGGCGAAGACCGAGACCGCCACGGTGCCCTCGCTGCCGTAGCCATCGCTGCCGGCCACCGCGAGATCGGCGAGCCCGTCGCCGTCTTGGTCACCCTGGCGCGCGCCCATGGTGCCGAACCAGCCGTAGCCGCCGGCGCCGTCGATGGTGAAGGCGGCCGCGTCCTCGGCGAAGGCGTCCCAGGTCGCCGCGCCGGCGCCGTCGACCACGTGCACGCCGCCCGAGGAGTTCGAGTTCACGTAGGTGCCGCCGACCACCAGATCGAGCACGCCGTCGTCGTTGTAGTCGATGGCCGACAGGCTCTGGTTAAAACCGAGGAAGTCGGTGTCGACGCCGTCGAGGTGGCTGGTGGCGTCCTCGGCGGTGAGGTTGTCGGCGATGCCGTCGCAGTCGTTGTCGATGGTGTCCCAGGCCTCGGTGGCCTCGGGGAAGACCGTCGGGTCGAGGTCGTCGCAGTCGCCGTCGCCGATGAGCACGCCGTCATCGTCGTGGTCGATGTTCGGGCACAGGCCGTTTGCCCCCGCCGGGCTGCCCAGATCGCCGAGGCCGAAGGCCACCGGCGCCGCGCACCAGTTCTCGAGCAGGGCGGCCTCGTCGGCGCTGAGCCGGGTCGGGTCGAGCTGCATGGCCACGCCGTCGGCGATCGGCCAGGACAGGGTGTAGCCAAAGCCGGTGACCGCCAGCTCGCCGGCGTAGAGGTAGCCCGAGTCGGTCTCGTCGCTCAGCGAGAAGTCGAGGCGGCTGTAGGCGTAGGCGATGGCCGCGCCGCCGTTGGCGCCGGCGTCGGCGTCGACGCCCAGCGCGGCGTAGCCGCCAGCCGGCACGATGACCGCGGCGTCGATGGTGAAGGCCTCGCCGTCGTCGGCCACCACGGTCCAGCCGATGAGGTTGATGTCGCGGTCGGTCGTGTTGAACAGCTCGAACCACTCGCCGCTGGTGTCGGCGACCAGGCCCGGGTTGGGCAGCACCTCGGTCACCAGCACGCTGCCGGCGGCGAGGTCGTCTTCGTCGACCAGCACGTCGCAGTCGTTGTCGAGGCCGTCGCTGGCCTCGGGCGCGCCGGGGAAGACCGCCGCGTTGTCGTCGTCGCAGTCGCCGTCGGCGCCGCGCACGCCGTCGGCGTCGCGGTCATCGGGGTCGGTGCCGTCGGTGCCGTCGGTGCCATCCGTCCCGTCGGTGCCATCGGTGCCATCGGTGCCGTCGGTCCCATCGGTGCCGTCGACGCCGCCGGAGTCGGTGCCGTCGCTGCCGTCGAGGCCGCCGCCGTCGGCGCCGTCATCCACGCCGCCGCCCTTGACCTCGGCGGAGCCGCTGCCGCAGGCCGCGAGCAGGGACAGGGGGAGCGAGAGGGCGAGCAAAGACCAGCGGCGGGGAGGGGTGTGGCGCATCGGCGGCTCCGGGGGTGCAGGTGTCGCCTCCACCATGCCCGCCGCCGCGCAGAGCGACGCCGTCCTGACACCGCCCTCACAACTTGGCGTTCGCAGGCCGGGACACAGCCCGCGGCCCGCGGCGCGGGCTCAGCCCTCGGCTGGGCGCTGGATCTCGACCGGCGGCAGCTGGACCTCGAGGTCGCCGCCCTCGGCCCGCAGCAGCACCGCCCGCACCCGGCCGATCGCCTCGCCCTCGGACCAGAGGCCCATCTCAAGCAGCTGGATGATGCGGGGGTCGAGCGCCGCCCGCCCCGCCACGTCGCCGCGGCTCCACCCGAGCGCCTTGCGCCGGACCGCGATCGCCTTGCCCTCGGCCACAAGGTCCAGGCCCTCGCCGCCCTGCTCTTCCCCGCTGGTCGCCATGCACCCTCCACCTGCGCGGGCCGGGCCTGCGCGGCACGCTGGACGTTACACTCGCGCGCGCCGCTGGCGCCAGCCCGCCGCCTGCGCGACCCGCAGGCGCCCGCCTGGGCCCACTTCCCGCCCCGACCGAGCCCCTGATGAGCCGCACCACCCAGAGCCTGTTCCCGCACCAGAAGCTCGACTGGACCGTGTCCAAGCTCGAGGAGCGTGCGGGCCAGGCCCCCGACGACCCGAGCCTGCTGCTCGAGCTCGCCCGGGCGGTGCTCTCGCGCGGGCTCTACCACGGGGGCGGCGAGCGCGACTGCAGCCAAGCCCTCGCCTATGTGCGCAAGGCGCTCAACGACGACCCGAGCAACGTCGAGGGGCTGGTGATCGCCGGCCTCTGCCTCATCGGCATGGAGCGGGGCATGGCCGCCCACCGCTACCTCGACCAAGCCCTCGGGATTGACGCCGAGCGCGCCGATCTGCGCCTCGCGCTCGGCAAGCTCGACCAGCTCAACCACGAGCACGGCAACGCGGTCAAGCAGCTCGAGATGGCCTGCCGGGTCGCGCCCGAGCTGTGGGAGGCGCACCTCGAGCTCGGCCGGGCGCTGATGCTGCTCGCCCGCCAGCAGGGCCACCCCAAGCGCCTCGTCGAGCGGGCCCAGTTCCACCTCGTCCAGGCGCTCAAGCGCGACCCGGGCACCGAGCAGAGCACGCTGCTGCTCAAAGACCTCGGCGTCAGCTGCATGCTGCTCGGCCGCTACAAAGACGCCGAGAAGTTCTTCACCCGCCTGCGCGACACGCCCCGCTACCGGGGCACCGCGACCTACCACCTCGGCCTCGTCGCCTACGAGCTCGGCAAGTACAAGAACGCCATCCAGCACTTTCGGCAGTTCTTGCGCGACAAGCCCGACGACGCCCCGGTGCTCGCCCGCATGGCCCTCGCCTGGTTCCAGCTCGGCGAGTACAGCCGCGCCCGCGAGGCCTGCCACCAGGCGCTGATGGCCGACCCCGACAACGTCGAGGCCAAGTACGCGCTGGGCTGCACCCTGCTCGAAGAGGGCGTGCCGGCCGAGGCGATGAAGATCTTCC
>JBJONS010000177.1:0-11519 GCA_046051725.1 Pseudomonadota bacterium
GCACGCGCCCAGACCGTCCAGGCGCCGACCGGCCCCGCGTAGCACACCGCGCTATGCTACGAGACCGTGCCGTGGAGCGAGCGTGCCAGAGCCGCAGACTGCCTTTGGAAAGTACCGGATCTTGGAGCGGGTGGCGGTCGGCGGCACCGCCGAGATCTACAAGGCGCGCCTCGACGGCATCGGTGGCTTCCACCGCACCTTCGCCATCAAGCGCATCCTGCCCCACCTCTCGGCCCGGCCCGAGTTCGTCGAGATGCTGGTCGAAGAGGCGAAGATCGCGGGGCTGCTGAGCCACGCGAACATCGTCCAGATCATGGATCTCGGGCAGGTCAACGGCGCGTACTACATCGCGATGGAGTACGTCGACGGCCCCGATCTGGGCCGGGTGATGGTGCGCTGCCGCGAGAAGGGCATCAACCTGCCGGTGCCCCACGCGGTGTTCATCGGCATCGAGATGCTCAAGGGCCTCGAGTACGCCCACCAGCGCCAGGTGATGCGCGGCGGCAAGCTCGAGCCCCTGCAGGTGGTGCACCGAGACGTCTCGCCGGCCAACGTCCTGGTCAGCCTGCAGGGCGAGGTCAAGCTCACCGACTTCGGCATCGCCAAGGCCAGCGTCAAGGCGCTGCAGACCGTCAGCGGCGTCATCAAGGGCCGCTTCAACTACATGAGCCCCGAGCAGGCGGCTGGCGCCAACGTCGACCTGCGCACCGACCTGTTCGCGACCGGGGTCGTGCTCTACGAGATGTTGACCGGGCGCCACCCGTTCACCCAGCCCAACGAGGCCGCGACCCTCGACGCGATCCGCGACGGTGTCTACGCGCCGATCAGCGCGGTGAACACCGATGTGCCCTATGCGCTCGAGCAGATCATCGACCGCGCGCTCAGCCCCAACCGCGACCGGCGCTGGGCCAGCGCCACCGAGATGAAAGACGCGCTCGACCGCTTCTGGCACGACGCCGGCTTCATCTTCAGCCACTCGACGCTGGCCGCCTTCCTCAAGGGCCTGTTCCCCGAGGCCGCCCGCAGCGCCGACCGCGGCCGTGGCCTGTCCCAGGGCGGCGACACCCGGCCCCTCATCCGGGGTCAGGCCGAAGATGAACACCGGCCGACCATGGTCAGCGACGGTCCGCCGCCCAACCTGGGGCAGGCCGAGACCAGCATCCGGCCCATCCCGCGGCCCTCGCTGCTCGACAACCTGCAAGACATGTCGCGCTCGGTCGCCCTCGGCCCCGTCGCCGGCCTCGGCGAAGAGAGCACGCTCATCCGCAGCAGCCCCTTGCCCGACGAGGACGACTGGCGCGACGCGAACACCCGCATCCGCCCGAGCCCGCTCAAGGTCGGCGAGCCAGAGGTCGACGGGATTGACCTGCCTGAGCCCGATCCCGAGGACTGGGGTGGCGACGCGCAGACCCGCATCCGCCCGCCGCCGCGCGAAGAGCCCGCGGCTGCGCCCGCAGCACCCCGACCGGCGGCGCCTCCCCCGCGCGCGGCGGCGCCGGTGGCCTCTCCTGCGCCGGCGCCCGCCCGGGCCGCTCCAGCGCGCCCCGTGGCCGAGGGGCCGACCAGCGCGGTCCAGCAGCTCACCTACCTCGCGGCGGGCATCGTCCTGACCATGCTGGTGCTGCTGGTGGGCGTGCTCATCGGCGTGCGGGTGGGCCCGATGATCGCGCCGGGCGACGGGCCCGGCGTCACGGTCAGCTTCCCCTTCGAGCGCGACCAGACCCTGTCGGTCAACGGCGAGCCGATGGACACCCCGACCTTCAGCCTGCGGCCCGGCGCCTACACGGTGCGGGTCAGCGGCGCGTCCGCCGGGCGCTGCGCCGAGGCGCGGGTCACGGTCCACGCCGAAGGCATCCACGAGATCGCGCTTCAGCCGCAGGCCGACTGCGCCGATGCCGGGCGCTGAGCGCAGGAGCAGGACTTGAGCGACACCGCACCCGCCCCAGACCCTGGGGCCACCCCTCCGGCCGGCCCGCGCGGCCCCTCCGGTGCAGGCGACCTGCTGCTGGCGATGATCCAGGGCCTGCGTCCCAAGCAATGGGCCAAGAACGTTTTTGTGTTGGCCGCCATCCTGTTCTCAATGAACTTTGGCCGCGCCGACATGTGGGTGAAGGTGCTCGCGGCCTTCGCGACCTTCTCGATGTTCTCGAGCGCCGGCTACCTGTTCAATGACGCCAGCGACGTCGAGGCCGACCGCAAGCACCCGACCAAGCGCAAGCGGGCCATCGCGTCGGGGCGCTTGCCGCTGCCGGTGGCCTACGCCGAGATGGTGGGCCTGCTCATCGTCGGCGCGGCCCTGGGCTGGTGGGTCTCGCCCTGGCTCGTGCTCATCGCCGCGCTCTACCTCGTCACCACGCTCAGCTACTCGTTCTACTTCAAGCACGTCGTCATCCTCGACGTGATGTTCATCTCGGCGGGCTTCTTGTGGCGGGCGGCCGCTGGTGCGGTGGCCATCGACGTCGCCATTTCGCCGTGGTTGATGACCTGCACCGCTTTTGTGTCGCTGTTCTTCGGCTTCAACAAGCGCCGGGGCGAGCTGACCCTGATGGAGGAGCAGGCCCGGACCACCCGGAAGATCCTCAGCGAGTACAGCCACGACCTGGTGGTCGAGTTCCAAGCCATCACCACCAGCGGCACCATCATCAGCTACGCGCTCTACTGCGTGCAGGGTTCGCCGACACCCTGGCTTTTGCTCACCTTGCCCATCGTCGTGTATTGCGTGCTCCGCTACATGTACCTCGTGTCGGCGCGCAACGAAGGCGGCGCGCCCGACGAGACGCTGTTCAAAGACGCGCCGATCCTGGCCGCAGGGCTGCTCTATGGCCTGACGGTGGTCGGCGTGCTGATGCTCGCGCCCCACAAGGGCGCCTGAGCAGCGTGGGCGCGGGGCGCCGCGGCCCGCCGGCGAGCGGCTGAGTGCGACGCTCCCGGGCCCTTGTCCTGCTCGCGGGCCTTTTGCTGGTGGTCACCTGGCCGGTGGTGCCCCAGATCGGGGCGGGGATCTGGTCAGACCCCGCCGGAGAGGCCGCAGCCCACCTCTGGGGCCACCGCGCCGCCCTGCGCGGCGAGGGACCGCTCTGGGTGCACAGCCAGGCCCTCGGCTACCCCGCAGGCCAGGGCTTCCCGCTCATCGACCCCGGCGCGCTGCCCCTGGTCGCCCTGGGCTGGGCGCTCGGCGGGCCGGCGGTCGCCCACAACCTGCTCGCGCTGGGCGGCCTCGCCTTGGCCGCCCTCGCCGGCTGGCGGTGGGCCGGGCGGATCGGGGCCCCGCCCTTGGCCGCCGCGGCCTTCGCGATGGTGAGCCCGCCGCTGCTCTCGGCCAGCGCGACCGGGATGACCGAGCACTACCTCGTCGCGGTCTGCGCCCTGCAGGCCGAGCTGGCGGCGCGCGCGAGCCGCCAGCCAATCGGCAGGATCACCGTGGGCGCGACCCTCTTGCTCGCGCTGTGCCCGGCGCTGGGCCCCTACAACGGCCTCTGGGCCGCGCTGCTGAACCTCGGGCTTCTGGCCCACCGCGCGGCCTTTCGGGGCCCCGCGGGCTGGGCGCCGGCCCTGCGCCTCGTCGGGATCAACGCGCTGGGGTTGATCCTCGCGCTGCCGGTGGTGCTCGGCGCGCTGTCCGACCGCCTCGGCATGAGCGGGGGCGCGCAGCAGCGCGGCCTGCCGCCGATCGAGCGCCTGCCCGAGGCCTTCCGCGGCGGCATGCAGCGGGGCGCCGACGTGCTCGACCTGCTCCTGCCGCTGCCGCTCACCGGCGGCGCGGCGGCCGCGCCGCACCGCGCCTCCCTCGGGCTCGGCGTCCTGCTGCTGGCGCTGGTCGCCGCCGCGCGCCGGCCAGCCTTGCGGGGGCCCGCGGTCGGCGCCGCGGTCTGCGTGGCGCTCAGCCTCGGCGCCTGGGTGCAGCTCGGCGGGCTGCCGGTCGGCGGGCCCGAGGACCCGCTGCGGGGGCCGGTCGGGCTGTTGACCAGCGCGTGGCCCGCGCTCGGCCGGATCAGCCGCTGGGGCCGGGCCGCCGCCCTCGCCGCGCTGGCCCTCGCCCCGCTCGCCGCGGCGGGCCTGCCCCGGGCCCCGCGGGCCCGCGCGCTGCTGGCCGCTGCGCTGCTCGTCGACCTCGTGGTGCTGTCTCCGGTGCCCTGGCCGGCGCGGCTCGCGCCGCTGCCGGCGGTGCCCGACGCGGTCCGTGCGCCCCTGCCGGCGGCGCAGCCAGCGGTGTTCAACTGGCCGCCGTCGACCACCGGCGCGCCGCCTCCGGGCCGCTGGCGCGACGAGACCGCCCTCGCTCAGCTGATCCACGGCCACCCGGTCGGCGGCACCATCATGAACGCGCCGCTGAGCCCGCCGGTCGAGCGGGCCTTCGCCCGGCTGCAGCGGGCGCTGCCGGCGGGCGCGGACCTGCGCCCGGCCCTGCGCCCCCTGGCCGAGGCGGGTTTTGGCCGGCTCTGGATTGACCTCGGACGGGTGCACCTGCCGCCCGAGAGCCGGGCCGCGCTGGACGCCTGCCTCGGGCCGCCCACGGCAGAGGGCCCCGAGGCCGCGGTCTGGACCATCGCCCCCCGGGGCTGCCGATCCCCTCCCCTGCCTGTTCGCAAGCACGCCAAGGACGTCAATCTCGACCCCACGGCGCCGCCGAACGGCCGTTGACAGCGCGAGGTCCTCGCACTATGCCGCCCCCTTGGCATACACTCCCGCGGCCCTGGCGCCTGTGCCGCGGGCGACGCGCCAGCCCCGCGGCTGGCCGGGCGGGCCCCGGCGCCTCCGCCCACTCTCCCCTGCACCATCCACCGCGCGCGGCCCTGCCGGCGCGGACCTCGGGGCCACCATGCGGGTCGTCTGCGACAACTGCAGCGCGAGCTACAACATCCCGGACCACAAGCTGAGCAAGGCGGTCAACAAGGCCACCTGCCGCAAGTGTGGCCACCGCATGCTCATCCCGCGGCCCGGCCCCGGGGCTGGGCCCGCGCCGTCGGTCGACGAGAAGACCCAGATCACCGACATCCCCGCGCAGCAGAGCGGCGAGCTGGCGCTGAGCGCCGCCGACGAAGAGCTGCACGAGGAGCGTCCGACGGTCGCCGTCGACCTCGCGCCCCCGCCGGCGCCGGTCCGCGCCCGCCAGAGCGCGCCGGCGATGCCGACCCCCGCCGCGCCGCCGGCGGCCCCCGCGCCCGCCGCCGCCGCCGCGCCCGCCGCTGGACATGACCCTGGCGGTGACCTCGGCGTGGTGCTCGGTGGCAGCCTGCTCGCCGCGGTCGGCGCGATGACCCTCGCGGTGAACATCGGCGGCGACGCCACCCTGCGCGTGGTGGGCCTGCTGCTCGCCCTGGCCGGCGCCCTCTCGGGCCTGTTCGTGCTGGTCACCGGTGACCGCGGCCGCCGGCCGGCGAGCGTCGGCGCCAGCGTCGGCCTCGCCGTGGTCTTCGCCGTCCTCGGCGCGGGCGGCGTGCACGCGGTGGCCTCGAGCCTCAGCGCGCCCGAGCCCATCACGGTCGCCGCCTCTCCGCCCCCGCCGCCGGCCCCCAAGCCGACCCCGGCGCCGGCCGCCGCCTCGACCCTCGCGGCCGAGGACCCTGAGCCGACGCCTGCGCCGGTCGAGGCCCCCGCGCCCGCGGTGGCCGCCGCGCCCCGCCCCGAGCCGGTCGAGGCCGTGCCGGTGCGCGGCAGCGGCCGCGACGTGGCCGCGACGCCCGCCCCGGCGCCGGCCCCCCGCGCCGAGCCGGCCCCCCGGCCCGAGCCCGCGCCGGCCCCCGCGCCGGCCCCCGCCCGCAGCGGCCCGCCGGTCGATCCCACCGTGATGCACACCATCATCAGCAACAACAGCAAGGTCAAGCGCTGCTACATGGACCAGAAGCAGCGCACCGGCGAGCTGCCGCGGGTCGTGCGCATGAACCTCAGCGTCATGCCGAGCGGCGCGGTCAGCAAGGCGCGGGTGGTCACCGCCGAGTTCAAGGGCACTGAGTTTGATGTCTGCCTGTCGGCGGCTGTGCGCTCGCTGAACTTCCCGCCTTTTGAGGGAAGTTCGGCGTATACGACTGATTATCAGCTGACGCTCTGATCTTCGGGGGCTCGCCCCCGGTGCCCCGGTCCGGTGGGACTGGGGTTCTTTTTTGGGGGCCGGTTGGGGTGGCCGGGTTTGCCTTGCGCTGGCGCGGTCTGCGCTTGTTCGTGCTGGTGGGCTTGATTGCGCCGGTGACGATGGCTTGATCGTGCCGAAGAGCTTGCCTGCGCGGTCCGAAGCGCTTGGCGTTGTCGATGCCGGGGGCGGGCCCCGCCCCCGGACCCCCGGGGCCAGGGGCCTGCGCGGCCCCTGGCGACCCCCGCCAAGGGGGGCCCGCGCGCAGGCTTCGCGCGGCGCATGGCAGCGCCGCGCGCCAGCGCGCTACGGCCCCCCTTTGGAAACCCCCGGTGTCGGCGCGTTTTGGTGAGGCTTTGGGCAAGGAAGGGGGTCGCCGCGAAGGTCCGGGCCTTCATGGCGACCACCGGCGCGGCAGCGGCGCGCCCGGCCAATCAGCGCGGCGCCGCGCAGCGGCGCGCAACGGCCTCCCTTTGCCGGTTCTCCACGACCGGGCCCCGGGTGTCGGCGCGTTGTGGGGCTGCCGCGGGCCATGAACGGATCGCCGCGATGGCCTCGGTGGCTGCGGGGGCTCGGCGGCTGCGGCGTTGGCTTGGATCAGGAGCGCGCCCGGCCGACCGGAGCGCGCCGCGCAGCGGCGGTCGCGCAGCGACCGAGCCGGGCGGGCGGCGATCCCGCCGCAGGCGGAGCGCCGGCCGGGGCCCCGGCGACGCGCGAGAGGGGGGCCGCAGGCGCCCCCCTCTCTCCGTTGGCCTGCTGCGGCCAATTGTCGACGATCACGACAGCGCGGACCGGCGGGCGGGCCGCCGGTGCCCGGCTCAGTCCTTGTCGCCGCGGACCACGCTGCGCAGGTTGCCGGCCAGCTGCTTCTTGCGGATGCGGATGTAGTTCGGCGTGATCTCGACGAGCTCGTCCTCGGCCATGAACTCGAGCGCCTTCTCCATCGTGAGCTGGACCGGCGGCGCGAGGATGAGCTTCTCGTCCGCGCCGGCCGAGCGCACGTTGGTGAGCTGCTTGGGCCGGCAGGCGTTGACGTTCATGTCGTTCTCGCGGCTGTTCTCGCCGACGATCATGCCCTCGTAGACCTCGGTCTGGGGGCCGACGAACAGCTTGCCGCGGGGCTGCAGGTGGAACAGCGCGTAGGCCGTGGTCGGGCCCTTGCGGTCGGCCACCAAGCTGCCGTTCTTGCGGAAGGGGATGTAGCCCTGGTGCTCGTCCCAGCCGCCGAACAGCGTGTTGATGATGCCCTGGCCGCGGGTGTCGCTGAGGTACTCGCCGCGGAAGCCGATGAGGCCGCGCGACGGCACATAGAACTCGACCCGCACGCGGCCGCTGCCGGCCATGCGCATCGAGGTCATCCGGCCCTTGCGCAGCGACATCTTCTCGGTCACCACGCCCATGTACATCTCGGGGAAGTCGAGGAGCGCGTTCTCAAACGGCTCCATCGTCTTGCCGTCGATCTCGCGGGTGACGACCTCGGGCTTGCTGACGGTGAACTCCCAGCCCTCGCGGCGGAGCTGCTCCATCAAGATGGCGATCTGGAGCTCGCCGCGGCCGAAGAGGCGGATCGAGTCCGAGGGGCTGTCGGGGTCGATCTTCATCGCCACGTTGCGCTGCACCTCGCGCTCGAGCCGCTCGCGGATCTGGCGCGCGGTCATGTACTTGCCGTCTTGGCCGGCCAGCGGGCTCGTGTTGGCGAGGAACATGACGCCGATGGTCGGCTCTTCGACCTTCACCCGGGGCAGGGGCTTGGGATCGAGCAGATCGGTGATGGTGTCGCCGATGTCGAGCTCTTCGATGCCGGCGATGGCGCAGATCTCGCCGGTGCAGACCGTGTCGGTCTCGACCCGCTTGAGGCCCTCAAAGCCGTAGAGCTGGGCCACGCGGATCTTCTTCTGGCCGTCGACCGAGGCCAGCGTGGCGTCCATGTTGCGGCGCAGCGTGCCGTTGACCACGCGGCCGATCGCGATGCGGCCGAGGTAGTTGTCGTAGTCAAGCTGGGTGACGAGCACCTGCAGCGTGTTCTCGGGCCGGCCCTTCGGCGGCGGGATGTGCTTGACGATCGCGTCGAACAGGGGCTTGAGGTTGCCCGGCTCGAGCTTGCAGGTTTCGTGGCAGTAGCCCTCGCGGGCGACCGCGTAGAGCACCGGGAACTCGATCTGCTTGTCGTCGGCGTCGAGATCGATGAACAGGTCGTAGACCTCGCTCAGGACCTCTTCGGCGCGGGCGTCGGGCCGGTCGATCTTGTTCACGCAGACCATGACCTCGAGGCCGGCCTCGAGCGCCTTGCCGAGCACGAAGCGGGTCTGGGGCAGCGGGCCCTCGCTCGCGTCGACGAGCAGCAGCGCGCCGTCGACCATCTTGAGCACCCGCTCGACCTCGCCGCCGAAGTCGGCGTGCCCAGGGGTGTCGACGATGTTGATCTTGTGCCCTTCGTACCAAACGGCGGTGTTCTTCGCGAGGATGGTGATGCCACGCTCGCGCTCGAGGTCCATGCTGTCCATGACCCGGTCGACCACCGCCTCATTGTCGCGGAAGGTGCCCTGCTGGCGGAGCATGTGATCGACCAGCGTCGTCTTGCCGTGGTCGACGTGGGCGATGATGGCGATGTTGCGGATCTGGCTCGGTTCCAGCATAGCGGTCCTCTGCTTTGGCCTGCGCTCAGGGGAGGCCTCGTGGCCCACCCCGCGGGGGTGGGCGACTATTGCGGGCCGGCCACCCTGGCCCAGGGTGCGCGCGGGGCGTTCCCGTGACGGCGCGCCGCCCTCAGCGCGGCGACCAGCCCGCCGGCGGCCGCAGCGGGGCCGGGCCCAGCCGCCCGGTCTGGCCCCGCAGCCGCAGCAGGTGGTCACAGAGCACGAGCAGGACCATCGCCTCGACCATCGGCACGGCACGGGGCAGCACGCAGGGGTCGTGGCGCCCCCGCGCGCGCAGCTCGACGGCCTCGCCGGCGGTGTTGATCGTCTGCTGGGCGCTGAAGATGGTGGCCACCGGCTTGAAGGCCACCGCACCGGTCACCGGCATCCCGTTCGAGATGCCGCCTTGCACGCCCCCCGATCGGTTGCTGGTCGTGCGCGCGCCGCCCGCGCCATCGGGCACGAAGGGGTCGTTGTGCGCGCTGCCGGTCAGGTCGGCGCCGGCGAAGCCGCTGCCGCTCTCGACGCCCTTGGCCGCCGGCAAGCTGAGCAGGGCCTTGCCGAGCTCGGCCTCGAGCTTGTCGAAGACCGGCTCGCCCAGCCCCGCAGGCACGCCGCGGGCGAGGAAGCGGATGACCCCGCCGACGGTGTCGCCGCGGCCGCGCACCTCTTCGATGCGCGCGACCATGGCCGCGCTGGCCGCTGGATCGGGGCAGCGCACCAGCGAGGCCTCGATCTGCGCGGCGCTCACGGTGTCTTCATCGACCAGCGCGCTGATCCCGCCGAGGCGCTGGACCCAGGCGAGCACCTCGAGGCCCGGGCAGAGCGCGGCGAGCACCTGGGCCGCCACCGCGCCGGCGGCCACCCGGGCGACGGTCTCGCGGGCCGAGGCCCGTCCCCCGCCCTGCCAGGTGCTGTGGCCGTACTTGCGGGCCACGCTGTAGTCGGCGTGCGAGGGCCGGAGCTGGTCGGCGGTGAGCGCGTAGGCCCGCGGGTCGGCGTCGGCGTTGCGGACGAGCAGCGTCAGCGGCCCGCCGAGGGTGCGCCCCGCGAAGAGGCCCGAGACCAGCTCGGCCTGGTCGGGCTCGCGGCGGGCGCTGACCAGGGGCGAGGTGCCGGGGCGGCGGCGGTCGAGGGCCGCCTGGACCGCCGCGAGGTCGAGCGGCAGATCGGGCGGGCAGCCGTCGATGACCACGCCGAGCGCCCCGCCGTGGCTCTCGCCGAAGGTCGTGATCCGAAACGCCTGCCCAAAGCTGTTACCGGCCACGGCCACCTCCGCGCGCGGGCTAGCGCCGCGCCGACCGCGGCGCCACGCCGCCCGGGAGCGCCAATCTCCTCCCCTCGCCTCTCGGCCCTGGTCGTGACGGCCTTCGGCGGGCCCCGGCTGCGGGCCTGCCTGGCCAGCCTCGCCCGCCAAGATGAGCCGCTGGAGCGGGTGTTGGTGGCCGCTGCCCGCCCCACAGGGGTGCCGATCGACCCGGGCGTCGACGTGGTCTGCACCCCGCAGGCCGAGGGCTTCGCCCGCACCGCCAACCTCGGCCTGCGGGCGCTGGGCGCCGACGGGCCGGTGCTGCTGCTCAACGACGACACCGTCTGCGACCCGCAGCTCAGCGCCCGCCTGCGCGCGGCGGTCGAGGCCCGCGGCGAGGGCATCTACCAGCCCCGGATCTTGCTCGATGATGGGACCGGCCGCGTCGACAACAGCGGCCACCGGCTCTTCCTGGACGGCTTCAACCTCGCCCGCGAGCGGGGGCTACAGCACGCGGCCGCCCGGGCGCCCGCCTGCGGCGAGGTCGGCGCCTTCTCGGGCGCCGCCGCCCTGCTGACCGCGGCGGTCCTGCGCGAGACCGGCGGTTTTGACGGGGACTTCGGCGCTTTTGGCGAAGATCTCGACCTGAGCCTGCGGGCCCGTCGCCTCGGCTTCCGCGTCTTTTTTGTCGAGGGCGCGGTCGTGCACCACGCGCTGGGCGCCAGCTACGGCCGCGGGGGCGCGGCCAAGTCGTTCTGGGTCGAGCGGAACCGCATGCGGGCCGCTGCGCGCTCATTGCCGACCAGCGCGCTGCTCTCGATGCCGGTCTGGACCGGCGCCCGCCTCTGCGCGCTGGGCCTCGCCGCCGCCCTCGGCCGCGGGATCGGCGCGCAGGCCGGCCCGCTGGGCGCGGTCGGCGCGGCGGCGGGCGGCCTCGCCGGGCTCGCCGACCTCCCCTCGGCCCTGCGCAAGCGCCGGGCGGACCGCGGCCGCTGGCGGGCGGGCGAGGCCGAGATGTGGCGCCACCTGCTGCGCCACCACGTCCGCCCCGACGATCTGCTGCGGCGGCCGGCCAGCGGCGCGGCGGGCGCGCCATGAGCCCAGCACCCATCGCGGTGGTGATCCCCACCCTCGACACCCCCGGCCCCTTGGCCCGCGTGCTCGCCGAGCTGGCCGACTGGGAGCAGCGGACCGGCCGGGCCCTGCTGCCCTACGTGGTCGACGACGGCAGCGCGCAGCCGATGGCGCTCACGGCGCCGCGCCCCGCCGGGACCCGCCTGCTGCGGCACGCCCAGAACCGCGGCTATGGCGGCGCCCAAAAGACCGGCTTCGCAGCGGCGCTGGCCCGCGGCTGCGGCGCTGTGGTGCTGCTGCACGGCGACGGACAGTACGCCACCGCGGCGACGGTCGACCTCGCGCTGCGCCTCGAGGACAGCGGCGCTGACGCCATGCTCGGCAGCCGCTTCTTGCCCGGACCCGCGACGCCGATCCCCGGCTGGCGGCGGGCGGGCAACCGCGCCCTGACCGGGCTGGCCAACCTGCGCTTCGGCGCGGCGCTCTCCGAGCT
>JBJONS010000178.1:0-4158 GCA_046051725.1 Pseudomonadota bacterium
CGGGCCCGCGCAGGGTCGCGTCGGTCGCCGCCTCAAGCGCCGCCGGATCGGGGGGCAGCGGCGCGGCGGCGGCGGGCGCGGCGGTCAGCGCCATGGCCAGCGCCGCGGCCCGCAGGGGTGCGGTCAGTGGAGGACGGTGCATCGGTGCTCTGGTCTGGGCTCGGGTCTCGGGGCGCGCGGCCGCCCGCGGGCGCGGCGGGCCCGCGCCCGGTATCAGGCGGCTCAACCCCAGGCGGAGGGAGCCATGCCACGCCCCATGTCCCGTGAGGGATACGACAAGATCCAGGCGGAGATCGAGCACCTTTGGCACGCGGAGCGGCCCCAGATCGTCGCGTCGGTGCACGCGGCCGCCGAGCTCGGCGACCGGTCGGAGAACGCGGAGTACATCTACGGCAAGCGGCGCCTGCGCGAGATCGACAGCCGCTTGCGCTACCTGCGGAGCAAGATTGACGACGTGCAGATCGTCGATCTCGACCGCCAGCCGAGCTTCCCCACCGTGCGGTTTGGCGCGCGGGTGGTGGTCGAGGACGACGAGGGGGAGCGCCGGGTCTTTCGCCTCGTCGACAAAGACGAGAGCGACGTCTCGCGCGGCCGGATCAGCGTGCAGAGCCCCATCGGCCGCGCGCTGCTGGGCAAGCGCCCCGGCGACGCGGTCGAGGTGGTGCTGCCCAAGGGCACGGCGACCTACGAGATCATCGAGCTGGCCTACGGACCCGACCCGGCGCCCTGAGCGCGGGTGGCCGTCGGGCCCCGGCCGGCCGCGCCCCCTCACGCCCGGCCCCGCAGCGCGGCGTCGAGCCCGCACGTGCAGCGGGTCGCGCCCACGCCGGTCGGGCGCAGGTGCGCGCAGGCCGGATCGTGGCGCAGGTAGGGCCGGGCCAGGGCGAGGGATCGGGCCAGGGCCAGGGCCTCGGCCAGCCGGGGCTCGCCGCGGGCCGCCGCCGCCCGCTCGAGCACCTGGAGCTGGCGCGCGGCCTCGGGCGGGGTCAGCGCGGCGAAGGGGGGCGCCGGGCGCGCCTCGGCCGCCGCGCGCAGCGCGCGCTCACGCGCGGCCTCGTGGGCCTCGCCGTCGGCACCCTGGGTTTTGTTCAGTGTGGATCGCGCCGCCGTAGCCGCGGTGTGCTGCCCGGCGTGGAACGGTTCGCTGGATATGACGTCATGGTGGGTGTCCCCCGCGCAGGGCTGCGCGGTGATCGGGGGCGGAGGCGGGCCGGCGTCCATGGAGGCTCCTCTGTACAAAAGGACAGTATGGCCGGCGCCGGCTGGACGCAAGTCAGCTTTTGTCCGCCGCGCGGTTAGCGCCGCGGGGCCCGGCCGCCGCCGCGGCCCCGCTCCGCCCGCCCCCGGAGGCCCCGTGGCTCACCCTCTCCTCGACCGCCCGGCCTGGATCTTCGACATGGACGGCACTCTGACCGTGCCGGTCCACGACTTCGCCGCGCTGCGGGCCCAGCTCGGGATCCCCGCCACCGACGACATCCTCGGGCACATCGACGCCGCGGCGCCGGATCGCCAGCGCGCGCTGCGGGCGGCGGTCCACGCCTGGGAGGAGGGGCTCGCCGACGCCGCGGTGGCCCAGGCCGACGCGGTCGCCCTGCTCGACGCGCTGGCGGCCCGGGGGGCCCGCCTCGGGGTGCTCACCCGGAACACCCGCAGCACCGCGCTGCGGACCTTGCGGGCCGCTGGCCTCGGGGATCGCTTCGCCGACGCCAATGTGCTGGGGCGCGACGAGGCCCCGGCCAAGCCGGCGCCCGGCGGGGTGCGCGCGCTGCTCGCGGCCTGGGGGCTGCGCCCCGACCAGGGCGTGATGGTCGGTGACTACCTCTTTGACGCGCGGGCGGGCCGGGCGGCGGGCGCGGCCACCGTGCTGGTGCTGCGCGCCGACGACCGCGGCTGGGAGGACGAGGCGGACCTCGTGCTCGGCGACCTGCGGGCCCTCTTGGCCTGACGCGCGGCGCCGGCGGCGCTGCGCGCGGGGTTTGCGGTCAGAATTCGCCCACGCTGACCAGGGTGAAGGCGTAGCACATCTCTTGGTCGGTGCGCTCGCCGTAGCCGATGTCCTGCGGCGGATCGAAGAGCTGGTTGGGGTTCTCGGCCGAGTTGTCCCAGGTGCACTCGAAGTGCACGCGGTCGCCGGGCCGCACCACCGGCGCCTCGTTGAACATGTAGGTCAGCTGGTTGTGGAAGTCGTAGCGCTCGTTGCCCTCGAGCAGGCAGTCCTCGGTGCCATCCTCGCGCTCGACCCACATCCGGTAGCCGGTGCCCAGCACGTGCATGTGCGGGAAGCTGCCCCAGACGCGGATCGGCGGGTAGCCATCGCCCCAGCTGATCGTCTCGAGGTGGCTATAGTTCGGCTCGCCGGCCGGGATGCGGAAGCCGTAGGCGCCAAACGGCGCCATGCGCAGCTCGCGGGTGACCGAGGGGGCGGTCCGCATGGCGTAGCCGCTGCGATCTGTCACGCCGGTCGCCGACGCGTAGTAGTGCAGCTGCAGCACCAGCACGCGATCACCTTGCACGCGGATGCCGGCGCCGTCCTCGAACTCGATCGGAAGCATGCCCGGCGCCCAGGCGCTGATCATGCCGTCCACGTTGCCGAAGTCGTTGATGCAGTCCACGCCTTGGGGGTCGAGCCAGCGCGCGTCGAGCTCGTCTTTGGGCATCGAGAAGAGCACCGAGTGGTGCAGGATCTCGGCGGCGTCGACCAGCGGGTGCATCGCCGTGATGAAGAAGTCCTCGGTGTGGCCGGTGTCGAGGACGAAGCAGCGGTACTCGTTGCCGGGGTTGACCGTGTCGGCGTAGACCGGCGTGTAGGCCGAGGGGATCAGCAGCTCCATGTCGGCGCCGGTCAGCTCGGGCGCCACCGGGGCCTGCATCGGGCTGTCGGGGGCTGCGCCGACGAGCCGCGCGCTGTTCACCCAGGCGGCGAAGGCGTCCCGGGCGCCCGGCTTGAGCGTCAGGTGCTCGGACCCGATGTAGTCGCGGCAGCTGGGATCAGCGACCGGGGGCGGCATCCGGCCGTCGTCGATGGCGGCGAGCATGACCTCGGCCAGCGCGTCGACCACCGCGGGGTCGGAGAAGTCGCCGGGGCCCTGGCCGCCCTCGGTGTGGCAGCGCAGGCAGTTCTCGGCGAGCATCGGCGCGACGTCTGCGTAGAACTCCGGGGGCGTCGTCGGGTCGGCGGCGTCGTCCCCCGCGCCATCTGCGCCCTTCGAGGCGCCGTCTTCTCCGCAAGCGGCCAAGAACAGAGGCAGGCAGAGGAGCAGCGCGGCGGGGGCGCGCGGGGAGGGGAGCGGCGGCATGTCGGCCTCGGGCGGGGGTTGGCGGGGCTGCGAAAATATACCCCCGGGGGCCTCCCCCGGGCTGCTTCATGCGCGGGCCCGCCGTGGCCGATACGCGGTCGTCGGCCCGCGCCGCACCCCGAGGCTCCCCATGCGCACGCACACCGCCGCTCCGCTCCGCGGGCCGCTCCTCTCCTCGCTCGCCCTCGTGGCGCTCGGCCTGGGGCCGTCGCCGGCCTGGGCCGAGGCCCCGCACCGCTGTGAGGCGGTCTTCGTCGGCCCGACCAAAGAGTGTGAGCTGCTCGGCACCTGGACCGTCAGCGGCGTCGCCCGCACCGAAGACAGCGCCCGCAAGGTGGCGCTGGGGCGGCTGGCCGAGCTGATGATCGCCGCCCTCGACGAGCGCGCGGCCAAGACCGCCGGCACGGCCTCGGCCGCCCTGGCCGAAGGGCAGCGCAAAAGCTGCCCGGCTGCGGCCCCGGCCGCCGCCCGGGTGGTCTGCTACCCCGAGCCCGCGCTCGCCGAAGATCAGCTGTGCTTCGGCCAGCTGCGCGTGCCAGACTGCTACCGCGGGCCGTCGATCGACCTGCAGGGCGTGGGCTACAAGGTCGTGGAGAAGACCCGGGATCAGATCTGCGCGCAGGTCGATCTCGAGCTCGAGCAGGCGGGCGCGACCGGGCTGAGCCGGCTGAGCTGCCAAGTCGAGTGCATGCAGCGGGCCGAGGTTCGCTGCGCGGCCAGCGGCGGGGGTCGGTGAGGGTCAGCCCGTGATAGCCTCTCCCGGGGGAGCCTCCTGATGCCGTCCACTCCGTGCTCGTCCGTGGTCCTGCCCCTCCTCTCGCGGCGCGGGTCCGTCCTGCGGGGCCATGGGGCGCGCATCTCC
>JBJONS010000179.1:0-7723 GCA_046051725.1 Pseudomonadota bacterium
CGCTCCCGTCAGCGCGGATGACCTTCAGCGCGATGTTCTGAATGGGCAGGCCGACGCAGCTCCCCGGGGGGCCGAGCGTCGGGTCGGACAGATCCCCCTCCATCTTCTCGCGGGCCCGGGCCGCCGGCATCGAGAAACAGTTGGGCCCGACCTCGGTCAGGCCGAAGCCCTGCCGCAGGGGGATGCCCCGGTCCTGGTAGCGGAGCAGCAGGGGCACCGCCAAGGGCGCGCCGCCGCAGAGGGCGTCCTCGACCGAAGAGAGGTCGAGGCGGTCAAAGTCGGGGTGGTCGGCGAGCATCTGGTAGATGGTCGGCACGCCCATCAGGTGGGTGATCCGGGCCTCGGCGATGGTCGCCAGCGCCGCGGCCGCGTCGAGCTTGGGGGTCAGCACCACCCGCCCGCCGCAGAACAGCAGGGGGGTGCTCAGGCAGTTCATGCCGCCGGTGTGGAACAGCGGCGCGAAGGTGAGCGTCGAGCTGCCCCGGCGCAGCCCGCAGGCCAGCACGGTGGTGACCGCGTTGTGAAAGACCTGCTGGTGGGTGATCAGCGCGCCCTTCGGTCGACCGGTCGAGCCCGAGGTGTACATGATCATCCAGGGGTCGGCGGGCGCGCTGCCCGGGCCGGGCGCGCCGGGCGCCGCCTCGGGGCCCCGCTCCATGCTCCACCGGGGCAGGCCCAGATCGACGCCGCTGTGCCGATCATCGGCGATGAGCACCGCCGGCTGGCAGTCCTCGATCTGGTAGCGCAGCTCTTCGGTGGTCAGCCGCCAGTTCAGGGCCAGCAGGGCCGCGCCGCGCTCGGCGCAGGCGAAGAGCAGGGCGAAGGTCTCGCCTCGGTTGTGCGCGAGCACCGCCACGCGGTCGCCGGGCCCCACGCCGAGCAGGCGCAGGCGCTCGGCCCAGGCCAGGGCCTCGTCACGCAGGCCCGCCTGGGTCCAGCGGCGGCCGGTGCCCTGGTCGACCAGGACCTCATCCTCGGGCCAGAAGCGGGCGTTGCTGCGGAGCCAGTCGCTGGTGCTGTGCATGCTCACTCCTCGGTGCTGCCCGGTCGGTGGCGACCGGGCCCCCCGACTGGCCCCGGGGCGGGCAGGTGTGGGGGTGACCCCCGGGGTGACGCGGGGCGCCCGCTCAGGGCGTGCGGGCTTGGTGCCACCGGCTCAGCAGGGGGTAGAAGACCTTGGGGCCGAAGCCGCCCACCACCACGCCGATGTGGCCGCTCGCGAGCACCTCGCTGGTGACGTCGGCGCTGCCGGACGCCTCGGCCAGGGGCAGGGCCGACTCCGCCGGCGTAATGAAGTCCTTGGCCGCCGCCAGCACGAGCAGTGGGACCGTGATCTGGCGCAGGTCGACCCGCTCGCCGCCGATCTCCCAGGTCCCGGCGAGCAGCCGGTCCTCTTGGTAGGCGTTGCGGATGAACTCGGCGGCGAAGGTGCCCGGCATGGGCACGTTCTCCTCCAGCCAGCGCTCGCGGGCCATGGTGCGGGCGAGGCGCTGGGGGTCCTGCGCGTCCTGCTCGATGGCGATGTACTTGTTCCAGTTGCCCATCGGGTCGAGCAGCTTGAACGCGACCCGCATCAGCTCGATGGGCAGCAGGCGCTCTTTGTCGATGGCCTCATCCACGTCAAAGGCGGCGGGGTCGACAAAATCGCGGAAGCGCCCGCCGGCCGAGAAGCGGACCGGCGCGTTGAACACGGCGAGGGTGGCCACCCGCCGCGGCCGCAGGGCGGCATAGATGGTCGCCAGGGTACCCCCCTGGCAATAGCCGAGCAGGCTGGCGGTCGGGCTTTTGGCGTGCCGACAGACGCGGTCGACCGCCCGGTGCAGCAGGTCGAGGACGACGTCGGCCACGCTGGTCTTGGCGTCCTCTTCGCCCGGTACGCCCCAGTCGACGAGGTAGGTCGGGTGGCCGGCCCGGGCGAGGCCCCCGACGAGGCTGCGGTCGGGCTCGAGATCACAGATGTAGGCCCGGTTGATCATGCTGGGCACGACCACCACCGGCGTCTTGCGGACCGCGCCGGATGGCGGGTAGTACCGCACCACGAGCTTGTTCTGCGCGTGGATGACCGTGTGGGGGGTCAGCCCCACCGGCGGCCGCGGCACGGCCTGGTGCACGAGCATGCCCCGCCGGACCCGGTCGGCCTGATCGACGCCACCGACGCCCTCCACCAGCGGGCGGAGGGGGGCGAAGGGGTCGAACCCGAGCGGGCTCGGGGGGCGCGGCGCGGTCGGGTCCGGCGGGCGGCTCATGCGTCGATCCAGGCCAGCAGCCGCGCGGGGAAGCTCTTGCCGATGCAGACCCCGACGTGACCGCCGCTGACCACCTCGGTGCTGACCGGGCCGCCCCAGGCCGTGCTCAGGCCGAAGGCTGCGGCGGGCGGGCAGATGTGGTCGGCCTTGGCGGCGAAGGCGTGGGCGGGGATGGTCCCCTGCTTGAGGTCGACCGGCCGGCCGTCCAGCACCCAACCGCCGCCCACCAGGGCGTTCTCGAAGTAGCAGCCCTTGATGTAGGCGCGGTAGGCCTCGCCGGGGAAGTCGACCCCGTCGCCGTTCCACTGCTCCATCGCCGCCCAGGTGGTGGGGAAGCCCTCATGGTCGATCTTGTCGTAGATCGTCTTCCACTTGCTGAGCTGGCCCATCGGGCGCAGCCAGGCGAAGGCGTCCTTCATCATCGCCTTGGGGAAGTTCCCGAAGCCGTCGACGATGTCGTCGACCGGGAAGCCCTCTTTGTCGGCCCAGCTCGACAGCCGGCCGCTGGCGTGGAAGTCGATCGGCGCGGCGAGCAGGGCCATGCGGCGGGCGAGGCCCGGGTTGCGGGCGAGGCTGATGCTCAAGAACGAGCCGCCCACGCAGTAGCCGAGCGCGTCGGGCAGCTCGTCGGCGGCGAGGTGACCGTGCTGGCGCGCGTGCCGGGCGCTGCGGCGCAGGGCGCGGGGGAGCAGGTCGTCGACCAGCTCGCCCAGCGTGACCTCGACGTCTTCGGGGCCGGGGCGGCCCCAGTCGAGCAGGTAGACCGGAACACCGTGCGCGACCAGCTTCTCAATGACGCTCATGCCCGGCAGCAGGTCAAAGACCGTCCAGGTGTTGATGAGGGGCATCGAGATGAACAGCGGGCGCCGCACCTGACCGGCGGGATGCGCCGGCGGGAAGTAGCGGACCGCCGACTTGCCTTGACGGTGAATGATGACGTGGCTGCTGGCGCCGGTCTGGACCCGACGGATGGGGTCGCTGGCCAAGAACTGGCCGAGGTCGGCGAGGCGCTCCGCTTCGGTGTAGACGTGCACGGGGACCTCCGATCAGGGCTTCTTGGGGGAGGGCTTGGTGGCCTTGGCGGCGGGCTCGCTGCCCTCGGCGCCGGCGTCGAGGCGGACGGCGAGCTCGTCGAGGCGGGCGCGCAGCTCAAGCCGGGCCTCAGCGGCCTCAATCCGGGCCTGGATGGTCTCTTTTTCGAGGCGGGCGATCGCCGCGTCGCGCGAGGCCATGCCGTCGCGCAGCTCGAGGATGGTGTCCTCCATCTCAAGCAGGCGCTTCTCGAGCAGGGTGGCGATGCGGGCGAGGCGGGTCATGTCGCCCCGGGTCGGCAGGTGCAGCTTCATCAGCTGCTCGTCGACCTGCTCTTCATAGCGGGCGCGCATCCGGGCCATGCCCGACACGTTCTTGTTGGTGGCGTCGAGGAAGCTCGGAGACTCCAAGACCTGGTCCCACCAGGCGGTCATCGACTTCTCCCACTGCTGGTAGAGGTCCTCGCTCAGGCCCTTGAAGTCGGGGAAAGCGGCGTCAGGCTGGCTCATGTCGGCTCCAGTCAAGCAGGGTGCGGGGTCGCGCGCGGGCTCAGGCGGAGGGGGCCGCGGCCGGGTCGGCGGGCGCGGCGGCGGGGGCGGCGGCCTTGGGGGCGGCGGCGCGGAGCATCTTGGCCGGCAGGGTGGCCAGCTCGGCCTGCAGCTTCAGCGTGGACTCGAGGCGGGCGGTCATCGCCGCGATGCCGAGCTGCTGCAGCTCTTGGGCCTGCGCGCCGGCGGTGTGCAGCGCGCTGACGCTGGCGTCGGCTTGGTGGCGGGCGACCCGGGCCGACCAAGTGGCGGCCTTCACCGCGTGATCCTCGACCAGGGCGGCGTTCGCGGCGACGTCGGTGGTGAGCTTGGCGGAGGCCTTGGCGGCCGCTTGGCCGATGGCGACGCCCTCTTCGCCCAGCGTGCGCAGGGTGCGGCTCTCGGCCTCGACGGTCTTGACGTGCTCGGCGGCCTTCTCGCCCGACCACTTCATGAGCTTGCCGGCCAGCTCGGCCTCGCGCTTGACCTCGGCGGTCAGCCGCTCGGGGCCGACCACCGCGCGCAGGGGGGCGGCCAGCTCGGTCATCGCGTCCATCGCCGCCTTCTGGCCGCCGCGCAGGTCGGGCATGCCCGGCATCACCGGCGTGGCGCCGAGGCCGGCCATCGTCTTGGTCGTGCTGCGCATCGCCTCGGTCATCATGTCGTGCATCGCCTCGGCGCCCTTGGCCCAGGCGGCGAAGGGGTTGGTGAGGGCGGCGGAGGGGGTGCTGCTGGTCGACATGGTCGGCTCCTTCTGCGTCGGCATCGTGTGCGAGGACATCGGGGAGAGGGGGGCCGGCGGGCGCCGGCTGCCCCCCGACCTTAGCCCCCGTGCTGCGCTGCGGCAAGGTCTCATGTTGCGATGCGGCATGAATTCTTCGGCCGCGGCGGCGATGGTCTGAGAGAGGCCATTCTCGGGAGCGGCGAGGCCCGGCCCGGGGCGCGGTCCGGCGGGCGGAGGGGCCCCGGCGCGCTATGCGGGCCGCCCGCGGGCGATGCAGGCCCGCCGCGCAGAGGGGAGGGGACATGCGGGTCATCAAGAAGTACAGCAACCGCCGGCTCTACGACACGAGCTCCTCTCGGTACGTGAACCTCGACGAGCTCGCTGCGCTGGTGCGCGCGGGCGAAGAGGTGCAGGTGCTCGACGCCAACAACGGCGAAGACCTGACCCGCAACGTGCTGCTGCAGGTGGTGCTCGAGGGCAACGGCGGGGCCGAGCTCTTCCCGGTCGGGCTGCTGCACCGCATCATCCGCTACGGCGCCGAGGGCGTCATGCAGCGGGCGATGCTCAAGCAGGTCTCGCTGGGCCTCGAGCTGCTCGACGTGCAGGTCACCCGGTTTGAGCGCCAGTTTGGCTGGCTGCGCCCCGACGTGGCGCCGCCCGATGTCGGCAGCCCGAGCCCGAGCCCGCCGCCCGAGCCGGAGCCCGAGCCGGGCCCCCGCGGGCGCGCCAAGGCCGGCGCCGCGCCCGAGACCGACGAGCTGGACGCGCTGCGCGACCGCCTCGCCTCGCTCGAGGGGCGCCTTCGCGGCAAGGGCTGACCGGCCGCGCAGCTGCACCAGCACCTCAGCGCGGGTGCGCGGTCAGGGCGGCGTCGAGGGTCCGTGCGACCGCGGCGGTCCAGAGGGCGGGCGCGGTGCGGAGGCCCACCTGGTGCCCCGTGGCCGGCAAGACCACCAGCTCGGCGGGCCCCTGCAGGCGGGCCTGCAGCCGGGCGCCGACGCTCGGGGGCGCGCGCCCGTCCTCTTCCCCGTGCAGCAGCAAGGTGGGGATGCCGACCAGCGCGGCGTCATCCTCCGGTGCTTGGGTCATCATGTTGGTCTGCAGCACGAGGCTGCCCGCCGCGCAGAGCCAGGGCGAGAGCAGGCTCGAGGGCAGCCCCATCATCTCGACCCGCCAGGCCACCGCTTCGGTCATGCGGGCGTAGACGCCCTCGAGGATCAGCGCCTCGGGGGTCGCGCCGGCGCGCCCGGCTGCGCCGATCGCCGCCGCCGCGCCCATCGAGAAGCCGTAGACCACCACTGGGCCCGGCCGCCGCTGGGCCCACTCCACCCCCGCCGCGGCGTCCCAGGCCTCGAGGCGGCCGATGCTCGTCTGCGCGCCCGCTGAGCGCCCGTGCCCGCGCTGGTCGACCAGCAGGCTGTCCCAGCCCTGGGTCGCAGCCCAGGCCGCGACCTCGTGCAGCTGGGCGCCGGTCCCGAGGTAGCCGTGCAGCAGCACCAGCGTGCCCTTGGGCGCCGGGGTGCGGACGTGCTCGGCCCACAGGGTGGGGCCGCCGACGGGCCGCAGCTCGACCGGGGCCGCGTCCAGGCCGGCCTCGGCGGCGGTGCGGGGCGCCCGCGGCTTGGGGAGGGTCGCGCCCGACCACACGAGCCGCAGCTTCTCGCCGGTCGACAGGCGCAGCGGGTCGCCGGGAGGGGGCGCGCCCTCGACCAAGGTGACCATGCTGCGGGCCTGGTTCCAGACCATCACGTTCATGAGGAGGAAGAGGGCCGCGGCGAGCCCGGCGGCGGCGCCCGCGGCGCGGCGGAGGGGAGGGGACGGGACGTGGGGCGGGCGCATGGTCCTCCGGCGGCGGGCGCGGGTCGGGTTATCGCGAACCCGGGGCGCCGCTGAACACGGCCCCAGGAGCGCAGATGTCGAGCCCGCCGGTCGTCCACAACAGCCCGCCTGCCGTCGTCCTCTACAAGGCCGGCTTCTGTCCGTACTGCTCTGCCGCGCTGCGCTTCTTGCGCGAGGTGAAGAAGGTGGCGGTGCGCGAGGTGGACCTGACCGGCGACGACGCCGGGCGGGTCGAGCTGATGCGGCGGGCGGGCGGGCGCCGCACCGTGCCCCAGATCTGGATCGGCGAGGCCCACATCGGCGGCTACGACGACATGCGGGCGCTGGACGCCCGGGGCGAGCTCGAGCCCTTGATCGCGGCCGCCGGCCTGCGCTGAGGGGGCGCCCCGCGGGGGTCGGGCGCACCACGCACCAAGCGCCGCGGCCCCCGCCCGTGCCTGCGGAGGTGCACGTGCCGCGGGGCAACTCTGCCGGGGTGCGCCCCAGCCGCCGCGCGCCTCGCGATACCGTCGGCCCGGGTGGCCGCGCACACGCGCGCCCCCGAGGAGGACAGATGAGCTGGAGCACACGGGCCGGCGCGGCGGCGGTCGTCGCCCTCGCGCTCGGCGGGGCGGGCTGCTTGCCCGCGACCGAGAGCGGCGACGGGGATGGCGAATGCACCCTGCTGCGCGAGATCTTCAACGGAAACGGCTGCGAGCGGGTCTTCGACACCGGCGACACCGGCGACTTCTTCATCGACACCGGGCCCTTCGGTGGCGACACCGGCGCGCGGCGCCGTGTGGCGCGCCCCGCGGGCCAGGCCACCTGCGATCTGCGCGACGACCTGTGCCTCGAAGGCCCGGTCGAGGCGGTGCGCGCGGCCTGCGCAGAGTCGGCGTACCCGACGTCCTTCTCGCTGCGGGCCGCCGCCGGCGGCTGCGACGGTGTGCCGGTCGGTGAGCTCGACATCTTCTCGGAGGTGACCGTATGGACGCGCTGAACCTCGGCACCCAGGCCGCGCGCGCGGCGACCGCCGCGCTGGTGGCGCTCTGCCTCGGCGGGTCCACCGCCGCCTCCGCCACCGAGGGCCCCATCGAGTCGGGGGCGACCAAGGTGTCCTTGTCGCTGGGCCGCGGGCTCTCGCTGGCCGGCATCAACCCGGGCGCCGACACCTTGGGCACCCGCGTCGGCGTCACCGGCCTCGGGAGCTTCGTCCCCTTCGTCACCTACGACTACATGCAGCTGCAGCTGCAGGAAGAGAAGGACCGGGTCACCGTCAACAACCACGTGGTCGGGCTCGGCGGCCGCTACTACGTCCGGGCCCGCGGTCCGGACCAGGTCAGCGCCTACCTCGCCGGCGGCGCCTTCCTGACCAT